>JAPKDN010000830.1 GCA_028822575.1 Alphaproteobacteria bacterium
AATCGGAAAGGTAATTTCGTCGCGCATCGCTATCGTTATAGTCCAAGAATCAGCATGTTCATCGTCGAATGCGACGCGCCAACCTATGCCGAGGCAGGATTTCAGACGATGAGCGAGCGGGAATGCCAAGCATATTGTCAGCAATTATTCAGCGCGGACCTCGGCGGTAAGGCACTCATTTCAAATCACTCGACCTGGTGTCAATTCCCCGTCGCTCGGGTCGAGAACTGGATCGACGGCAATAGGGTGCTTATTGGTGACGCCTTGCGCAGTGTTCACTTCTCGGTCGTGTCCGGCACGCGGCTGGTGCGGAGGGACGCGATCGCGCTTTGGCGCAAGTTCACGGCGTTTCCCAATGATATCCCTGAAGGTTTAAAAATGTTTGAAACCTCGAGGGGACCTATTGTCGAAAAATTGTTGGCCGCCGCCGAGGGAAGCTATGCCTGGTATAAAGATATAGCCAAGCATATGAGATTGGAGCCACTGGATCTTGCTTACGACTACATGACCCGAAGCGGTCGGGTCGACGATGTGAGATTACGGCGTATCGCGCCGCGTTTCATGGCCGACTATGATCAATCGAAGCGGGGCTATCCCCTCGCGGACCCACCGGACTAGGATTTTACAATGTACGATTTGCTTTCGGGCCTTAGGGTCGTCGAAGGATCGGCTTTCGTCGCCGCGCCGCTTGGGGGCATGACCTTGGCGCAACTTGGCGCCGAGGTCATTCGCTTCGATCCTGTTGGCGGTGGCATGGATCACCGACGCTGGCCTCTCGATGACCATGGGCGCAGTCTCTATTGGGCTGGCTTGAACAAGGGCAAGAAATCGATCGCGGTCAACACACGCGAGGAGGAAGGCCGGGAGCTGGTTCGGGCCCTAATTTGCGACTCGGGGCCGGATAGGGGTGTTTTCCTGACAAATCATCCACCGGGCGGCCCTTTTGGCTTCGAGACATTGAAGGCGCGGCGCGATGATTTGATCATGTTGAACGTGCTGGGAAGCCATGATGGGTCACCGGCGGTCGATTATACGATCAACTGCGCCTTGGGCTTTCCTTTCGCGACCGGCCCTCGCGAGAATGACCGGCCCGTTAATCATTTGCTGCCGGCTTGGGATCTTGTCACGGGAAGCATGGCCGCGACCGGCATTCTTGCCGCGGAACGCAAACGATCCCGCGACGGTAGTGGGCGGTTGATCAATCTCGCGCTGTCCGACGTCGGGATCTGGGTCGCGAGCGCGCTTGGACATATCGCCGAGGCCGAGTTGCTTGGCCGTAACCGTACAGCAGATGGGAACCATATCTACGGCGCTTTTGGTCATGATTTCGAAACCGCCGACGGTCAGCGTGTCATGTTGACAGCTCTGACCAAGGCTCAATGGCGTCGCCTCAAGAAAGCGGTCGATATAGAGGGCGCGGTCGCGCGGATCGAGCAAGAACGGTCCCTGGACCTTGACGATGAAGGTGATCGCTATCAGGCGCGGGATGACATCGTGCCGCTGATCGTTCCTTGGATGGCCAAGCGGGATACAGAAACCGTTCGCGCGGCGCTTGATGGCGCGGGCGTTCTTTGGGGGCCGTACCGGACCTTCACCGAGCTGGTTCGGGACGACCCTCGATGCTCGCAGGCGAACCCGATGATGAACCGGATAAACCAGCCTGGTATAGGAGACTATCTGGCGGCGGGCCTGCCCTTGAGATTCTCTGATATCGAGGCCGCTCCGGTCGCCCCTGCGCCAATCCTTGGCGCAGATACGGACGCGGTGCTGTCAGGCGCGCTTGGGCTGCCGGACCATGCGATCGCCGACCTGCATGATCGGGGTATTGTCGGCGGCCCGGTGGTCTAATTTTCAGATCACGCTTGTTAGCGTTCGAGCACGGACAAGCGACTGCGCAATCCTTCCATGTCGACATAGCAGCCTTGCAAACGACGTTTCCCGGCGGCGGAAAAAGCGGTGCGGCCATGCAGTACGCGTTGGTTATCAACCGCGAATAATTCACCCGGCCCAAGCTTGAAAGTCAGGGCGCAGTCGGGGTCGAACAGGATGCTCGCGAACTGACGGTAGGCTTGATAGAAAGCTGAA
>JAPKDN010000831.1 GCA_028822575.1 Alphaproteobacteria bacterium
CCTTCTCGGCTAGCGTTAAGCGTACCTTCTGACTGCAAGTTGAATGGGACGTGTGATAAAGCTCCATAGTCATCGTTTGGGTTCTCCTGGATATGATGCCAAGGAACATCAATAATAGCCCCTGGTAATAATGTCGGAAAATCGTAGCTATATTTGCTAACGAAACAAGAGGAAGCTCCATGAAAGATTACACCCCCAACATCCCCGAAGTCGTTGAGGAAGTGCGCCAGAAATTTGAAAGTTATGAAGTTGCACTAATAGAAAAAAATGTCGCAGTTCTAGATGAAACCTTCTGGCGCAGCCCGTTTACCGTGCGTCTGGCCATGGGCGAACATGGCTACGGCTTTGATGCTATCCACGCCCATCGCGTCGCTCGAAAGCCCGGCCCCGGGATTAAAGAAAAGCGTAATCGCCTGGAAATCCTGACGATTGGAGACGATACTGCGACGGTCAATTTGGAGTTCAAAGTAAGGGGACAAGACTTGATCGGTCGACAAACCCAGACCTGGGTCAAGTTCCCCGATGTCGGCTGGAAAGTCGTCAGCGCCCACGTTTCGACAACAGATGGCAGCAAGGTTTGGTGAGTTTATTTTTGTTGGTTAAATCTAAAATATCGTAGATGATTATTTTATCGTCCGTCCGAAAGTGAGAAATATGACCAAAATCACCCGCATCGTAGCCGATTTCGTCGCCGACCTTACGTATAGTGATTTGCCCGACGACGTTATTGAGCGAACTAAGTTACTTATCTTTGACCTCACCGGCGTCATGATCCGCGCCCGCTACGATGCTGAATCAACACCCAGCCTGATTGCCGCTGTTAAGCGGTTGGGGCTAGCTTCGGGCGCATGCTCAGTCCCCGGGGATTCTCAAGGATATGCACCGAGTGCTGCCGCCTTGATCAATGGCACCCTGGCGCATTCCCTGGACTTCGACGACACCCATGCCGCCGCATCGCTGCATTCTTCGGCACCTATTGTACCAGCAGCACTCGCCGCCGCCGAAATGGTTAGCGCATCTGGCAAGGACCTGATCACCGCCTGCGTCGCGGGCTATGAAGTTCAAATTCGTCTTGCTTTGGCACTCAATCCTAAGGATCACTACGACCGTGGCTTTCACCCGACAGCCACCTGTGGCGTCTTTGGCGCAGCAGCGGCAGTGGGCCGGTTGTTCGGTCTTGATGGCGACAGCATCGAACGCGCCTTCGGTATTGCGCTTAGCCAAGCTGCGGGATCAATGCAGTTCCTCGCCGATGGTGCCTGGACCAAGCGCTCCCATGTCGGCCAAGCGGCGTCCAATGGATTAATCTCGGCAACCTTGGCTGCTGAAGGTTTTAAGGGACCTGCCGAAGCGTTCGATGGGACGTGGGGATTCCTCTCCTCCTACGCGCCCAATTCGGACGCAGACAAAGTCACCGACCGCCTGGGCAGCCATTGGGAAACCTTAGGGCTGGCGGTCAAACCCTACCCGTCTTGTCGCTACAGCCACGCCGCCATGGACGGCTTGATCGCGTGAAAAGAACAACATGGCATCGATGTTGATGACGTTGAATCCATCGAGATCGGCCTGCCCGAAACTGGCCGCAAGATTATCGGCGAGCCCCTGGAAGCAAAGATCAGTCCGCAAGGCGTCGTCGATGGACAATTCTCCATGCCGTTCTGTGCAGCCGTCGCGCTCCGCGAAGGCGGCATGGCCTGGGATGACTACGCGACCCACTTGGACGATGCCAAGACTCAGTCGCTCTGCCGCAAGGTCAAGACAGTTCCCGATGAACAGGCAGAGGCTGCCTACCCCAACAACATGTCCGGCACCGTGCGCATTAAGACCAAGGACGAGGTCTATGAAACCTTTGTCGAAGTGCCAAAGGGGGAGCCCGATAATTTCATGAACAACAACGAACTCCGCGCCAAGTTCGACGGCCTTTGCGCGCCTTATTTAGATGATACGCGGCGTGACCGTCTGGCCGATGCTCTGCTGTCTCTAGAGAATGCGAATCAGGTAGCGGCAGTGTTCGCGCTTAGTCAGTAGGAGGCTGTTTGAGTGGGAGTTGGCACGACCACCTCAAAAAAAAAACAAGTAATTCCT
>JAPKDN010000832.1 GCA_028822575.1 Alphaproteobacteria bacterium
GTCTTGGGATCGCGCGGTGGTTCAAGATCGGCCTCCAAAAGCGGGGTCCAGTGCTCACAGATGAAACGGCGCACCGCCTCTAGGCCGCCATCCAGATAGAGCGCGGCCAGGATCGCTTCCATGACATCCGCCAGGATACTCTCGCTGTCGCGCGCGCCGGCCTCTTCCTCGCCCCGGGAGAGCAAAAGAAATTGGCCAACACCAAGCCGCCGCGATACCTCAGCCAGGGTTTCCTTGCGCACGAGTTGAACATGTCGCCTTGCGATTTCGCCCTCACGCTCACGCGGGAAGCGGCCGAGCAACTGTTCTGCGACCATCAGTCCTAGGACCCGATCGCCAAGAAACTCTAGACGTTCATAGGCATTCCACGCCTCGGTCGCAGCGCTGGCATGTGTGACCGCACGGCGTAACAAGTCCAACCGAGAGAATTTATAACCCAAGATGGTTTCAAGCGACGCGAGCGGGTCCAGATCCGGGTTCATCGGATCAGTTGTAGCAGACGGTTAAACCGTATCGCCCTTGGCCAGTTCCAAATCTCCCAACTCTCCCAACGGCGATCCCATGCCCAAAATAGAACCTCGGCCCGACCCACGAGATTCTGGCGTGGGACCATGCCGACGCTTGAGTCGCGGCTATCAACTGAATTATCCCGATTATCCCCAAGCATGAAATAGTAATCCTCGGGGATCTCGAAAACCCGTGTATTGTCCATCCCCCCCCGATCGCCACGCGCCTCGAGGATCAGGTGTTCTAAGCCATTTGGCAAAGTCTCGACAAATTGCGGAATGCCGCGCTCCCGGCCAAAACTATCCAATACCTTGAAGTCATCGATCCGGCGGCGCGGCGCGGCGGTCCCGTTTATATGCAAGATCCCCTGCCGGACCTGAATTTTATCTCCAGGCAGGCCGATCAGCCGCTTAATGAAGTCCGTGCTAGTGTCGGTAGGCTTCTTGAACACGATGACATCACCGCGCTTAGGTTCCGTGAACAGAACCCGTCCTGGAAACAACGGCAGCGAAAACGGCAACGAATAGCGGCTGTATCCATAAGACATCTTGGCGACGAACAAATAATCACCAACCAAAAGCGTCGGCTTCATGGACCCGGACGGTATATTGAAGGGTTCATAGGCGAAGGTGCGGATACTGAGCGCGATCAGAACCGCCACGACCACAGTTCTCACGAGTTCCCCGGCCCCACCGGACTTGCTGGCTGACGATAAGATCATTCTTACTTTTCGGTTGGTGAGACGGGATTCGTCGCGTCATTGGTAGTTGGCGTTTGCGCCGAGGCCAGCATCTTCGCGAGGACTGATCTATGACGCAAATCCCCGCTTACGGCAAGCGCTTGGCTCGGTTTCCGACCGTTTTACTTGACCCGCGACGCACCGAAGGCTTCAAGTTCAGCGGAAATAATGACAAAGGCCTGTGCCAAGGGCGGCTCGTCGGAGAGACTGAGGTGGACCCGCGCCGTCATGTCTTGGGGGGTAAGCAAGGCCAGCCGGTCGCCGGCGACCCCGGTTAGGGTAAGGATAGGTTTGCCGGACGGCGCGTTACTGACGCGAAGCTCCCGCCAAGCCACGCCGAGGCGACTTCCCTCTCCCAAGGCTTTCCAGACCGCCTCCTTGGCCGCAAAGCGTTTGGCGTAGATCGCAGCTCGTGTCGCCTTTCCCTCAGCCCGCGCCTGTTCTTCGTCGGTAAAAACCCTGTTGATGAAACGCGCGCCAAACCGATCCAGGGTTCGCGCAATCCGGCCGATGTCGACGATATCGTTACCTATGCCGATGATCATGGCTGGCCCTTCAGGCGCTAACCTGTCCGCTTACCTCGGCGCGAGCGTTATCCATCAACGCCCGCATGCGCTTGATACTACTCTCCAGCCCACCGAAAATCGCCTCTCCAATCAAGAAATGCCCGATATTGAGTTCTGCGACCGTCTGGATCGCGGCGACCGGGCCCACGTTGTCAAAGCTTAACCCGTGGCCGACATGGCACTCAAGGCCCAAGGACTCACATAGCTGGGCCGATTCAACAATCCGCGCTAATTCCCTTGGCCGATCTGCCTTGCCTACCTCGCAAT
>JAPKDN010000833.1 GCA_028822575.1 Alphaproteobacteria bacterium
GGCTTCCCAATCGCGCGAGAAAGGTCGTCGAGGCGTCGTCCAACAAGCTCGCCATGCATCACGGCCATGTCGCGTGGATAAACGATAGACACACTATTATTGTTTGGGCGCACTTTAATACGCGACAATAGACGGCCGACACCGCCGCAAAGCGTCAAGCCAAACCGCACGGCCAGACCAATCCGCAGGGCATCTTGCCGGCGTTTTTGCGGCACTAGGGTCGAAATCGCCGTTGCAGCAGGCAGTTTAAGGTTTCCTTGATATCGCGCGAGAATAGCCAAGGCGACGAAAGCGCGGTCTTCATGATCAATCCCGACCACCGGAAGACGCAGAACCTTAAGGAATGCATGCTCGCCACGGTACCTGGGGTGCTCCGCCCACCCGATATCGCACAGCATGGCGACCGCACTCACCAACCGCGCGTCCCGGTGGGCGAGCTCCGGCAAAAATCCGCGGATCCAACGTTCGACCAACTCTGGGACCAGCGGAAACCGTCCAGATTTCCCCGCGATCACCGCACAGCTCTCCAAGAGCGGGTCACGAGCTTTCTCATCATCGGCAATCTGATCGAACAGACATCCTTCCCGCAATCCAAACGCGGAAAATTTAATACCGCTCGCGCCGCCTAGACGGATGACCCGGGTCAGGATCAGCGCCGCCAACGCAACCGAGGCATGGCGGCGAACGGATATCCCGCCGACTCGATCACCACCAGTCACCGACCCACCTGAAATTCGGTCCAGAAAATCCAGCGCCTCCTGGCGCCCTAGCTCATAGCCATGGATAACCTGAAGCGGATAATTAGTGTCCGTCATATGAGCCCTCGCCAGGCTTCTCCACGCCCCCCCAACCGCATAAACTGGCCTTCTGTCAAGGCTGTCGAGCCATTCGAGCTTAAGTAATTCTTCGTCGATACGCGCCATCATGGCGGTGCGCCACCGGCTCTTAAGGGGCCCGAGACGCAGGGGGCCAAGAGGCATAGAAGCGTATCGTCGAGCCGCTCCAGCCACGATATCGACCAGTTCCAAACTTCCACCGCCAAGGTCACCCATGATCCCATCGGCCGCTGGAAATGCGCTCACCACGCCTAGAGCGGAAAGCCTGGCCTCATCGTCACCCGTCAGGGTCTTGATCTTGATCTTGAAACGTCGCTCTAGTTCAGCAACGAATTCCGGTCCGTTACTGGCCTCACGGACAGCCGCCGTAGCGACCACCAGAAAATTTTCGAGCTCCATCTCAACGGCAATTTCCGCGAATCGGCCAATATTGACGATCGCCGATACGCGCCCCGTCTCCGAGAGCTTGCCAGTTTCCTTCAGCTCCGCGCCCAGCGCGCAGAGTGCTTTTTCGTTAAAGATCGGGATTGGCATCCGTCGTCCGCCCTCGAATACGACAAGACGCACCGAGTTTGACCCGATATCAAGGACTCCAACCCGGTTATCACGGCCGAGAGCCGGCAAAGGCGTAGTTTGTGACAAGACCCAGGCGACCTTAAGACGAAGTCGCCAGGTGTATCGGGCTATCCTCCGAGCGGTGCAATCCAGTGCCGCGCCCAGAAAGGCTGGGGTTCGTCATAAAGTAAGTATGGGCCGAGAAACCCGAGGCATTCTCGCCAGCACGGGTATATCCACCGTTTTCATCAAGAAACCAGCAATTGGTCCGATCCTTCAAATTCGCGCCCATAATCTCTTCAAGCACCTGTTGGTGCACCGTTGCGTTTTCGATCGGTACAAAATGCTCAACCCTTCGATCCATGTTCCTCGGCATCCAATCGGCCGAGGAAATGAAGACCTTGGCCTCGTCCGATGGCAAACCATGACCATCGCCAAAACAGACGATCCGCGCATGTTCCAGAAACCGGCCGATGAGGCTACGCACGCGAATATTCTCAGACAGGCCAATCACCCCCGGACGCAAACAACAGATGCCGCGCACCACCAACTCTATCCGCACACCAGCACCTGATGCCTCGTATAGAAGATCGATAAGCTCAGGGTCAACAAGGGCATTTAACTTGGCCCAAATTTCTCCCGATCGACCACCCCGGACGTGATCGATCTCGGCGCGGATCAAGGCCTT
>JAPKDN010000834.1 GCA_028822575.1 Alphaproteobacteria bacterium
CGCATGCGTTTCGACCTGCCCGGCCAGTGCCCGCCATTTCGGCGATCTGGGCGACCCCAATTCCGAGGTTTCGATCCTGGTCAAGGAGCGCGAGGGTTACGACCTGATGCCGCAGATGGGCTACAAGCCGACCAACAAATATCTGCCGCCGCGGCCTCGTCGTGACCGGGGCGGCGAGAACAACGCGCCGACCTCCTTGGCGGCTCTAGCCGCGCAAGCCCAGAGCGAGGCGAGTCCAAACGCTAATGGTGTTGGCGGCGCGTTGTTGCGCTGGGTCGACACCGTGCTCTCGCGCTAAGGGAGGGGACGATGCACCCAGCATTTTCCGTCATCATCTTCACCACTGCCTCCGGGGCGGGCTATGGCCTTTTGGCCTTCGTGGGTTTCTTCGCAGCCAATGGATGGTTACCCGAGGAAAGCACGATCATTCCGTGGTCAATAGCGCTCGCTCTAGCGCTGATCACCGGCGGTTTGCTTTGTTCGACCGCGCATTTGGGGCACCCGGGGCGAGCCTGGCGCGCGATGTCACAGTGGCGATCGTCCTGGCTCTCGCGCGAGGGATTGTTCGCGGTACTGACCTATATTCCAGCCAGCCTGTTCTTCCTCGGATTCACCATGCCCGAGACGGTATCGGTGAATTGGAAACTTTGGGGGTTAATCGCCAGTGTCCTTTCACTGGTGACGATCTACTGCACTGCCAAGATCTACGCCTCGTTGGAGACCATTCGCCAATGGCGAGATAGGCGGGTCGTTCCACTTTACATCCTGATCGGCCTATTGGGCGGTGCTCTGCTGGTCTCGTTCCTCGCCGCCGCTTTTGGTGTTTTCCTTCAGGAATTTACCTGGGTCGTGTTGGCGTTGGCAGCGCTGGCGGGGATGCTGAAAATGACTTATTGGCGCGGTATAGACGAAAATCCGACAACCTTGACTTCCAGAATGGCCACTGGCCTGGGGAAACCCAACGAAAAGGTTAGGTTGCTCGACGCGCCGAACACCTCGGAGAATTTCGTGATGCGCGAGATGGGTTTCCGGATTGCGCGCAAGCATTCGACCAAGCTACGCCAAGTCGCCTTGACCACGCTTTTTGCGCTGCCTCTCCTTCTTACCCTAATGGCTTCGATGGTCGCCAGCCAGGGAATGCTGATCGTCCTAACCCTCGCCTGTGTGGTATCGGCCGGGATCGGCTCGATGGTTGAGCGCTGGTTATTCTTTGCCGAGGCCAAGCACGTGGTGACATTGTATTATGGCGCCGAAGCGGTTTGACGAATGTGCCAGCTCTCCTGAATGCCCAAATTCAAGACGGGTAGTCAGGCTCTAGTTCTCCCTCGCCTTCCAAATCAGCGCGCGGATCCAACTCAGCGGAGGCTGCGGTTGTCCTGGAAACCAGAACGTATGGCCCTTGATCTTCCATTGAGGTCGCCGCCCGACGCGTCATTCGGTAAACTGCGAAACCACCGAGCACGGCACAAGTTCCGCCGCTGAAGATGTATAAACCCGCCGGGCCGATCGTCTCCATGACCATGGCGGTCGCGAGCGGCCCAAGCGCAGCCCCAACCGCCATCGCCATGATCAACCCGGCACTCGCTGCGACCAAATCTGCCGGGTCCAAGTAATCATTGGCGTGCGACACCGCTAGCGGGTAGAGAGCGTAGATTATCCCCCCATAAAGAATAGTCATCCCGGCAAGGGGCCAGAAGCCAAGCTCTGGGGCCGCGACGATCGCGAAACAAACCGCACCACCTGCGAACAATGACAAAGCAATCACGGTGCGGCGGTCGAAACGGTCTGACGCCCGGCCAATCGGATATTGCACCACGAGGCCGCCGAGGATGATGACACTCATGAATAGGGCGATATCAAATATCTCGTACCCCCTAGTTCCAAGATACACCGGCATTAATCCGAGCAGGGTAGCAACCAGAACGCCACCAGCGAAACATCCGATCACGCCAAGTGGAGAGATTCGAAATAATTGTATGAAACTAAGCCGCGAAGGTGCGACTTCGCCACCAGCGACCGAGCGCGAAAGCACCAAGGGAACCAACGCCAGGGAAAACAAGATAGAAGCGACAGTGAA
>JAPKDN010000058.1 GCA_028822575.1 Alphaproteobacteria bacterium
CATAGCCCAAATCCCTACACCACCATCGATGTCGCCCACTCCGGCATTTCAGACGGTCGACCGGCCAAACACGAACCGCGTCTTTACGCCGACTTGATCCATGAATTTTTCAGCGCGAATTACTTCCATCAAAAAGATCATGGTACGATCAAGATGGAAAATCGTTACGACTAATTCGGATCAGCGCACGGTTTGGATTGCCGCTAACCTCCACTTCCGATGACTGCGATGGCTTCTACCTCGACCAAAAGCTCGCGCTTTATCAGCGCTGACATCTCTTACGCCAGGCTGGCGGGTACACCGTTTGAAAAGGCTGTCGTTTGTGCCTTGCCAAACTCTCCATATGCCGAAATTTAATTCAAAAACGTGGTGATATTGATGACATCGACCATCGAAGCGCTGGTGCTCGCGAGAGCTTCCTCGATGTTGACGAATACCTATTTGGATTTCTCTTACACGCCCCCGGCTCTAACAATATAGCCTGGTCTGTTAAATGCTACGGAGCTGGACCGGTAAACTGTATTCTCGACCGTCACGCCCGTGGAAATATGCAACATTTTCGTCTAAGCCCAATCGGGATCAACGCGTTCCTATTTCATTAATTCTTCTCTGATGAGGCTTTACGGTTGGGTGAGCACTGGGCCAAGCAACGCCATGAGGTGGGCGATAGGTTGTATTGCTGGCTCTATTTCACTGTTTCCCGGCGGTATGCCGGTTTCTTTGAGCAAGGCACGCGACCAAGCCTGTTGTTGGCATTATTCGCCGTTTCAAGGCCTCGCCCCGATATTGGCGCGCGTCATTCTGGAATTGCTTTCTTGATTTTGCGTATGCGAAGTACTATTAATTGGCGTGTATTGCGTCGCAACAATTTGTTGGATTTCGGCGGAGTGCTTCTCGCCTGATTGAGTACCATCGTCGAGCGTTTCTGGATCGCTACTTCCCAAACCGCTGAAACGCAAACGGACCGGTCCACATCGGTGGTCGCTTGCCGTTGGAGCCTCTTTGTTATGATTAGTCTTTCCCTGTTGAATTCGAGGGCCCTGTCGAGATCGCGAACCGAGTGGTTTGGCAATATCCGGGGGGATCTTCTTGCGGGGTTGGTCGTGGCCTTGGCATTGATCCCCGAGGCGATCGCGTTCTCGATCATCGCCGGGGTCGACCCCAAGGTTGGGCTCTACGCGTCGTTCTCAATCGCGGTGATCACCGCTATCGTCGGCGGTCGGCCGGGGATGATTTCGGCGGCGACTGCCGCGACGGCGGTGCTGATGGTGACGTTGGTGAGGGACCACGGGTTGCAGTACCTGCTCGCGACCACGGTGTTGGTCGGTTTGATCCAGATCGCTGCTGGGGCGTTGCGCCTGGGAACGGTGATGCGGTTTGTCTCACGCTCGGTGATGACTGGTTTCGTGAACGCGTTGGCGATCCTGATTTTCATGGCCCAGTTGCCAGAGCTGACCAATGTGCCGCCACTGACCTATGCGATGGTCGCCGGCGGTCTGGCGATCATTTACCTGTTGCCGCGGGTCACCAAGGTCGTGCCATCGCCATTAATCTGTATCATCGTCTTAACTGCTCTGTGCATTGGTTTGGATCTGAATGTTCGGACCGTCGAGGATATGGGCCAGTTGCCGGCTACCCTGCCGATATTCCTGCTGCCGGACATCCCGCTGACTTTCGAGACATTGTGGATCATTCTTCCCTATGCCTCGGCGATCGCGGCGGTGGGGCTGCTGGAATCGCTAATGACCGCGTCAATTATTGATGAGTTGACGGATACCACCGGCGACAAGAATCGCGAATGCGTCGGCCAGGGCGTGGCCAACTGCGCCACCGGCTTTATTGGTGGCATGGCTGGTTGCGCGATGATAGGCCAATCGGTTATCAACGTGAAATCTGGTGGCCGAGGGCGACTGTCGTCGCTATGCGCGGGGGTTTTCCTGCTAATCTTCTGCGTCGGCCTTGGGGATTGGGTGAAGCAGATACCGATGGCGGCGCTTGTCGCGATCATGATTATGGTTTCCATTGGTACCTTCAGTTGGGCCTCGATCCGCGACTTGAAAGTGCACCCGCGTAGCTCATCGATTGTCATGCTCGCGACTGTCGCGGCGGTTGTGGCGACCCATAACCTGGCGATCGGCGTTCTGCTGGGCGTGTTGTTGTCGGGGATCTTCTTCGCCGGTAAGATCGCGCAGATCTTCGGTCTGACATCGACCTTGTCCGAGGATGGGCTGGAGAGAACCTATTTCGTTCGGGGACAGGTGTTTTTCGCGTCGGTTGACGAGTTCTTGGCGGCCTTCGACTTTAAGGAAGTCCTCGAGACCGTGACAATCGACGTCAGCCACGCGCATATTTGGGATATCTCCAGCGTTGCGGCGTTAGATACCGTGGTGTTGAAGTTTCGCCGCGAGGGGGCCAAGGTCGTTATTATCGGGCTCAACGAGGCGAGCGAGACCATCGTCGACAAGCTGGCGGTACACGACAAGCCCGGCGCGCTCGACCAACTCGCGGTCCATTGAGGGAGATAGATATGACTAAGCTCATGGCTTTGGTCGACGGGTCGATCTATTCTCAAAGTGTCTGCGACCACGTGGCTTGGGCGGGTGGTGGGGCGACGTCTCGGTTCGCCTGCTGCATGTCCTCGGGCGTCGCGGGGCGTCCAGTGCGCCTGCCAATCTAAGCGGCACGCTGGAAGTTGATGGGCGGGAGGCCCTGTTGGATGAGTTAGCTAGCCTGGACGAACAGCAGGCGCAACTCGCCCAGCGTCGTGGCCGGATCATCCTGGAGGAAGCCAAGGGGCGGCTTGAGGAAGCCGGCGTCGGCGAAGTCGTGATGACCTTGCGGAATGATGACCTAATCGAGACGACGCTCGAATTCGAGGCCGACGCCGATCTCATCGTGATCGGAAAGCGGGGGGAGGCGGCGGATTTCGCCAAGCTTCACCTGGGTTCGAACTTGGAACGCGTGGTCCGGTCTAGCTCGAAGCCCGTCCTCGTGGCGGCACGGGCGTTCAAACCTATCAAGCGTTTTCTCGTCGCCTTCGACGGTGGTACCAGCGCCACCAAGGCGGTCTATCATATCGCCCATAACGCCGTATTTTCGGGGCTTGAAGGTCAGCTGCTGATGGTGGGCTCGGATACAGCCGAGGCGCGCTCCAAACTCGACAAAGCGGTTAGTATGCTCAAGGCCGGGGGGCTTTCGGTCCAGGCGGACGTGGTATCCGGGCAGGCCGACAAAGTCATCACCAGCCGGGTCGAGGAGGCAGGAATAGATCTGCTCGTCATGGGAGCCTACGGGCATTCACGGATCCGCAGTCTGATCATCGGTTCGACCACCACCGAGATGATCCGGTCTTGCCTGATACCGGTGATGCTGTTCCGGTAAGGCCGCTGGACGGTCAGACGATCTGATTGAGCAGCTCGGTCTCGCCGCGCTCAAGCCGGCTGATGTTCTCCATAAGGATGTCTAGAACGTTATCCTCATAGAGCCGGGTTTCTCCGGCGGTATGCGGGGTGAGAAGCACATTCTCCATTTCCCAAAGTGGGGAGGTAACCGGCAAAGGCTCTGGGTCGGTGACGTCTATCCCGGCGGCCATTATCTCGCCATTGTTTAAAGCGTTGATCAGATCCGCTTCGACCACGCAGCCGCCGCGCGCCACATTGATCAGATAGGCTGATGGCTTCATCGCCGACAGTGCTGCCGCGTCGATCATGCCTCGAGTTTCCGGCGTGAGAGGGCAGCACAGGACCACCAGATCCGCCTCGGCGACACGCGCCAGTTTCTCTGGCATCGCGTGCACCGCGTCGAAGGTGGGATCAGCCTCCGCGATTTTGCGGCGCATTCCGATCACCCGCATGCCGAATGCCTTGCCGAGCCTGGCAACCTTGGCGCCAATCTGGCCCGCGCCGATCACCAGCATAGTCTTGCCGGTCAGCTCCTCCTCGCGGGCGGAAATGTTGGTGTTCATGCCGCGCCAGACCTTGTTATGCTGGGCATCGCGGCAGAGGTGAATTTGGCGTGATAGGCTGAGGATCATCGACATGGCGTGCTCGGCGACGGCATTGGTGTTGACGCCGCGCCCGTTGGCCAGGCGGATGCCCTTGGCGCGGATCGCCTCGGTATCGAATTGATCGAATCCGGCGCCGCAGACCTGAATGAACTTCAGTCGCTTGGCCTTTTCCAGAAATTCGTTCCGCCAGAAACCGGTTGATATAAAGACGTCGGCCTCCGGGACCCGAACCGCAGTATCCTCGGGCGTCCAGGAGGTGAAGTTGGCGATGCCGGTGTTCCGTTGGGCGAATTGTGCTTCGAATTGATAGGCTATATGGGCGAACTGAATAACCAGTTCTGAGCGAGAGGGGAACATCGATGGATCCGTTTATTATTGGCTCAGGAAACCTTCTCGTGACTACGGCAACTCCGGCGCCCCGTTCTCGTGCGGCGCCAGGGCGGCGTAGACTGCGCGGTTCATTGGCGTGTCGACGCCACAAGTAACGCCGAGCTGGGCGACGGAACCGTTCAATGCCCTGGCTTCGAGTTTCTCGCCACGCTCCAACGCCGCCAGGATCGAGGCCTTCATCGCGGGCGGCAGCATATCCAGCACGGCCATGGTTCTTTCTACTTGGTCCTCTGGCAACGGTTTGTTCAAGGCGCGGGCGACGGCAACCCCTTCGCCCGCCAATTCGACCATCAACGAGCGGGACGCAGGATCGGAACGGCAATTCCCAAGTGGCAGACGAGTCAGGCAATTGGCGCCGGCCAGGGTGCAGATCATCACGAATTTCTGCCAAAGCTCGCGTTCGATGCTCTCGGGAACGGGCGCGTCAATCCCTGCATCGGCGCAGGCTTGCCGGAAAGCGAGGACGCGGGGGCTGGCGCTATCATCCATCTCGCCAACACGCAGGATCTGCATGGTCGCGAAATGTCGGACCAAGCCGGGTGCCTCGATAAGCGCGCTGATATTCGCGACACCTCCCAGAACATGGTCTGGGCCGAGGACGCGTTGCAGGATCTCCATATGCGCGATGCCGTTCAGGAAAGGAATAACCCCGGTGTCGGGGCCTACGACTGGCTTGATCAGCTCGGCGGCGGATTCGGTGTCGTAAGCCTTCACGCAGAACAGGATAATATCCGCAACCCCGAGATCGGCGGGATTGTCGCTGGCCTTAGCGGGTTGGATGGTCACGTCGCCATGCTCACTCAGAACCTTGAGGCCATTGGCCTTGATGGCGGCGAGGTGAGCGCCTCGGGCAACGAAGCCGACGTCATGTCCCACCGCAGCAAGCCGCGCGCCAAAATATCCACCGACGCCGCCGGTTCCCATCACGATGATTTTCATGTCTCGGATTCTCCATGGTTCGACGCGCTGGGTTGGTTTAATTTCCTAGGCGCGCGCAATAGTAGAAAAGCTGGTATCAGGGCGACGGTTCCAACAGTCAAGAACCCGGCAACATAATCTTCTGTCATCGCCACCATGGCGCTGAATACCGCCGGGCCGATCGCCACGCCCAGGAATGTGAAGGCCGAGACCCCGCCGGTTGCCC
Source organism: Alphaproteobacteria bacterium (assembly GCA_028822575.1). The sequence continues at coordinate 5,541 of JAPKDN010000058.1, forward strand.
TGGCGACCTCTGGGCCGGGCATCACCCGTGCGATTTCGCCGATATATACACCATTCCAGCCGGCCGCGACGATACCCGCACCAAGCGAGACCACCCACAACAGCGGGCGGGGCCAACTATCATCTAACGCGGCCAGGGCCAGCCCGCAGCCGAAGATCAGAAATCCGATGAGGGATAGCAGAGGACGAGCGGGCAGGACACGATCACTGATCCAGCCGAGAAAGGGGCGGCCGATGACTCCGCCAACATGCATGATAGAGAAGGTGGCGCCCGCGGTTACCGGATCAAGACCGCCGCGTTCGACCAGGACAACGACATAGAACGTAAACAACGAGAGCTGCATCATCGCATAGACGAAAGACGCCAGCGCGAGTGGTCGAAGCCTCGAGTCGGCCAAGACCATTCGGATCGCCGCCAGGGTTTCCGTCGGGCGGATGCTTTGCGTGGGATCACGATCGTCATCGAAACGATTTCTGAGCGTCTGGAGGCCCATGGTGATCAGTATCAGGAAACCGATGACGGCCGCTACTCCCCATTGCCAGCCGCGTTCCGCCGCTATCACCGGGACCGTCAGGCCAATCAGAAAGCCACCGATAGGTACACCGGTTTGCTTGAGCGAGAACACTAAGCCTCGATTTTCGCGCGGGATCGTGCGGGCCAACAAATGGCTCGCCGCTGGTGTCGCCACGCCATAGCCCATACCCGCCGCGAACGCGCCTATCAGGACGGCGGGAACCCAACCGCCCAGAGAGACCGCAAGACCAATAACGCCCATCAGCATGGCGATCTGACTGGTTCTGATTGAGCCATATCGACCGATGACCGACCCGGCGAGCGAAGTAAAAACAATCGCGCCCATGAATACCGTCGCTGAATAGAGCCCGACCTGGCTGGCCTCGATCTTCATATCGGTGGCGATTTGCGGCGCCAGCACGGGAACCGTCATGACCGCCATGGCGATCGCGACCTGGGCTGCCATCATCGCGGTAAGAGCGAGACCGGCGTTGCGATCCATTATGCAGTCATTTCAGGAGGCCAAGGTTTGCACGGTTTGGATACGGGCACGTTGTAGCTCCATTTATTTCCATCGCGCCAACGAAATTTGGCGCTAATCCTCGGTGTGACAGCGTGGAAGACGCGCGGTCCAACGGAGCCCAGGAGGCGTCCTGCGGGTGAGCACCAGTGTTCGCCGGCGCGCCGAAATCGAAGGCGCGGACCGGGGCGAACCCAAACCACCGGCGTGTCCGTCTAATCGTGGTGAAAGGTCCTAAACAACCGGGCTGCGGCCGCCATCGACATTGATCGCCACGCCGGAGAGGTAACTGGCCCGGTCCGAGGCCATGAAACAGGCGATATCTGCGAACTCCTGGGCTCTGCCAACGCGCCCCAACGGAATTTTGTTGGCGTCGGACATGTCTTGCAGAAAGTCCTCATAGCTTTTGTCGGTGCCGACAGTCTGATGCCGGACCTCGTGTTGGTTGCTGTCGATTAATCCGACGAGCAGCGCATTGACCAGCACGTTGTGCGGCGCTGCCTCTCCGGCCAGAACCTTGGTCAGCGCCATTCCGGCGGCCCGGCTGACCGCAGTCGGCGCGCCCTCGGCGGCGGGCGCCTTGGCGCCGGTATTGAGGACGTTGATGATCCGGCCCCATCCGCGTTCCTGCATGCCCGGCAGCACCAAGCGCGCCAGACGAATCGCGGCGAATAGCTTGAGATCGAGATCGTTTTGCCAAAGCTCGTCGCTGACCTGCAGGAACGGGCCGCGTTGTGAAGTGCCGGCGTTGTTGACGAGAATATCGATTGGGCCGAGCTGTTCGGTGACCGTTGTGTGCAATGCCTCGCATTGATCCGCCTTGCTGACGTCACAGGCATGGGCAACGACTTTGTTGCCGCCGCCGGCGGCTTGAACCTCTTGGCGCGCGACCTCGAGAGCCTCCGTGCCTCGCGCCGTTAGCGCGACCGACGCGCCAGATTCGGCGAAACGCACCGCCATTGCCTTGCCGAGGCCAAGACTACTGCCGGTGATCAAGGCGACTTTCCCGTCCAGGCGAACGTCCATGCTTTCCTCCCAGATAATCTGTTCCAGTTACTTTGCGGCGCTTGAAATGGTTGGATCCAAGGGGCACCGCCGCTTCGGCGCGATCCTATTCAACTGGTGCGATCGTGGATAGCCCGAAGAGATTGGCGGCGACACCTAGAAGAAGTGTTCCAGCCGGTCGATCGACACCACGCCGCCAATAGATGTAAGCACATGGCTTTCTGGGACCTCCCGCCAGGTGAGGTCACCCGTGTCCAACGGCTCGGAAAGGACCAAGGTCACGCCGAGGCCCTCGGACATGCCAACGGAGCGGTCTTGGATGGTTAACTCCTTGCCGGTCGCCCAATAGAGGGTTGGCGATTGATGATCGCTGGAATGCCTGATCGCGACCAGCTGATCGCCGTCAGAGAAGGCGGCAGTCATGCGAAACGGCTCCCCTATCCCGCGTCGCTCCATGACTGTCTCTATTTCGGCGATGGCGGCGGATAGGCCGTGCACCGGGTCCTCGATCAGGCCATGACCCAAGGCCAGAAGGAAGAACGCCTCGCTGTCCGTTGTGCCGTGTCGTTGGCCGTAATACGCGCCGGGGATCATCTGTTCGATCTCGCGGCGAATGCCGTCAAACCCACCGATGCGTCCGTTGTGCATGAACAGGGAATTGTCGTGGCGGAAGGGATGACAATTGTCCCGGCTGGTCGAGGTGCCGGTGGACGCGCGCACATGGGCAAAGAATAATCGCGAGCGAATTTGCTCGGAAAGGCTGCGCAGATTGGCGTCATTCCAGGCGGGTAGTGTGTCCCGGAACAATCCGGGTTGCGTCTGACCGCCATACCAACCCAATCCAAAGCCATCCCCGTTGGTTGGTACGATCGATCGCTGAGCTGACAAACTTTGTTGGATGAGGGAGTTGCTTGGCGCGAACAACAAGCGCTCGATCAGTAGGTCGGGCCCGGCATAGGCTAGCCAACGGCACATTGCGTCATTTCTCCATTCAACCGAAGAGGCGCCCGAAACGCCCCTGGCGTTTGGCGATATAGTTCTGATGATAACCCCCGGCTTGCCAAAAAGCCTTCGCTGGTGAGATCTCGGTGACGATATCTCGGCGATGTCGGCCGCTGTTCTGTTCGATCTTTTTTTTTCGGATAGAGATTTTGGCCTGTTCTTCATTGAAGCTGAAGATCACGGAACGATATTGGGATCCGATATCGCGGCCTTGGAAATTGAGTTGGGTCGGGTCGTGACAGTCCCAAAAAACATCTAAAAGGCTCTCATAGGATAACTTATTGTCATCGAACTCGATCGCGACCACTTCGGCGTGGCCAGTCATGCTGGTGCAGACTTCATTGTAAGTCGGGTTATGCCTGACCCCACCGCTATAGCCGACGGCGAAGTCGATTACGCCAGGAATGGCGCGAAACGTCTCTTCTAAACTCCAAAAGCAACCTGCTCCAAACATTGCCTTGGCCATGATGCGCTTCCGTGTTTGGTATCCGCCGGTTGATAGAGTGGGGCGAGAAAGGATGTTTGTCGAGGGCATGAAGCCATGGAACGTGGACGTGGCGCTCGATCTTCGCTCGCATGAATAGCTTGCCTTATCATTAGGCCCCAACGGGAGTATAATCTGCTGGACTTTGGTCCATTGGCCGGGGCGTAGGTGGATTTGGACCGAATATGGCCTCCAGCAAACTTTACGTGGTTCAGCAATTTGAAAAGCAGGGAAGGCGGCTCTCAGCCGGGCGCGTAACGCAATTCAAAACCGCCGAAGAAGCCCGCGCCCGGGCCGATCGTGACGGAGACCGGCTGGGAGTCGTTGTCGGTGTCGTCGCAATCGAGCAAACCGTCGATTTGGACACCGGCGAAATTCTCGAAGAGCCTATCGTCCTGGCCCGCCATGGAGACGTTCCGGCCGAGGTCGCTGGCGATGCAGATTGACGGGTGAGTGTCATCCGACGCTGGCTCTTAATCCTCGCCGCGAAATTTAAAGCAGCGTCTCCAACTCATGGCGCAACACCTTCCCCGAAACGTTTCGGGGAAAAGCGTCGTGGTCTAGGAAGTGAATCTCCTTGGGTTGTTTGAAACCGGCGAGATTCGCACGGCAAAGCCTTGAGAGGGTTTCGGCGTCCAGGGTGGTGTCGGACCGAGCGACGAAGGCGATGGGAATTTCACCCCAGCGATCGTCGGATCTGCGAACTACGGCGGCCTCGGTGACGCGAGCGTCGGTCAGAAGCACGCGTTCGATCTCCGCCGGATAGATATTTTCGCCGCCGGATTTGATCATGTATTTGACCCGGTCGACAAAGTCGAAGCAGCCGTCCTCGTTCCATGCCAAAAGGTCGCCGTTATGGAACCATCCGCCTCGAAAATCGTGAGCATTGGTCTCATCGGCTCGCCAGTAGCCGCTAAATAGGGTGGGACCTCGGATGGCCAGCTCACCCGGCGTCCCGGAGGCTACGTCGTTGTCATCCTCGTCGACGAGGCGGATTTCGCAGTTTGGGCTTGGGGTTTTCGAAAGAGAAGTGGGGACAACACCAATCGGGACTGGCGCCGGCGCCGCCGGCAGGCTTCCCGTCTCTGTGGAGCCGAAGGTGTTGGCGAAGGGTGCGTTCAGCAGCCGTGTGATCTCAGCCAATTGATGTCGGGGTACCAGATCTGCCATAACGCCGCACAATCTGATGCCGGCTGGAGGTTGGGTTCTGTGCTTCATCTCGTCGATAAAGCTTTCAACCATTCCCGGGATGAGGATGAGCCAGCCGATTGGTTCCCGGATCGCGATATCGGCGAGGCGGGTGGCGTCATAGCCATCCTCGATGATCACCTTGCCTCCGCCCAATAAGGTCATCAGGGCCAAATCCATGCCGCCCATATGAAACATTGGGGTCCAGCAAACGAAACTGTCACCAGACTTGATGCCACTATCCGCACGCGCGCCCGTGGCTCTCGCTACCTCGGCCCGATGACTGATCAACGCGCCCTTGGGAAGCCCGGTCGTTCCACTTGTATAAAGAATAAGGAGGCCGTTCTCGGGATCGATCTCTCGAACCACCGGGGCGGCGCCAGCGCGTTCTAGGCGCGCCTCGTACTCCTGCCCAAATTCCAGCACGGTTGCACCTTGAATATCCAGATGGTCGATCGTCGCCCTATGCCGATCAGAAACTAGAACGAGCCTTGGCTCGACGAGCGAGACGCAATGTTGCAATTCGGGAATCGCGAGGCGCCAATTCTGACAGGCAAGAATGGCCCCAATCTTTCCGGCTGCAACCGTGGCCTCGATAAATTCAGCCCGGTTCTCTGAAAGGATCACGATCCGGTCTTTTGCCTCGACACCCAGTTCCAGCAGCGCACGGGCAAGGCGGTTAGTCCGTGACTCTACGTCGGCGAAAGACAAAATGGTTTGTCCAGACTGCAAAGCAGCCCGATTCGGTGTCGCGCGAGCCCGGTCGGTGATCATTGAACTCACCGTGCTGTGCGAGGCTCTGTGGATTAGCGCG
>JAPKDN010000059.1 GCA_028822575.1 Alphaproteobacteria bacterium
GGGTTTCCCACCACGGAAACCTTTTCGTCATTCAAGCCAAGTCTACTCTTTAGGACGCCTGCATGAAATTTCCCCTGGGCCAGGAAGATTTCACAAACATCCAGCATCTCCAGCGCTATATCCCGGGCGATATGGTCCGCATTGGCCAGACCCATGGCCTCTTCGTCATTGGCCGCGACCACGTGGCCACTGGCTTTGACAAGACGCATCGCACGGCTTTGGTTGGCGTTCATGCCCTTGAAGAGAATCATGCCCCGCGGCATGAATTCGTGATTGTTCGCCATCAGCCATTGTTGACCGATCACGATGGTTAGGCCTCGCCGCAAAGCTGCGATCCCGACGAGGATCTTGCTTTTCAGCTCTCTGTTCGTTTCTTCGATTGGCAGATATAGAACAGGTGAGATGTCGGGCATTTTGGCTTCCAGGGCTCCGTTTCGGAATTACGCTTCTACAGCACGGGTTCTGAGGGCGTGTCCTCGTTCGTGAGGACGACCCGACCGACAATTTTGTTATCTCGCAGATCGTTCATTGTCTGGTTTACCTCGGCGAGCGGCCGCGTGGTCACCGGGATCGGTTTGGCCTTGCCGTCCTTGACCAATTGAATCAGCTCCTTCAGTTCCTACAGATTTCCAGTATAAGAGCCGAGGATCGATATTGCACGCAATGGCAGCGTGGGCAGCGGCACCCGAAGCTCGCCTCCGAATAGGCCGACAATGACATAGCGCCCTCCCTTGACCAGCGAGGCGATTCCGAAGGAAAATGCCGTCTCGGCGCCAACCGTATCGACGACCGCACGTGGCCCGCCGCTAGTGATCTCGCGGAGTTTTTCCTGGGCATTCGAAGCTTTTAAGTTCACCGTCCCTGATGCCCCGCCTTGCTTGGCGGCGTCGAGCTTAGCGTCGTCCATATCACAGGCGACGACATTCTTAACGCCCAATGCCTTGGCGATCGAAACCGCGACAAATCCCAGACCGCCGCAACCCATGATCACTAGCCACTCATTATCGCCAACGGGCAGCGCCTTCTTAATAGCACTATAGACCGTAACACCTGAGCAGGCGTAGGGCGAGGTGATGACGGGATCGATCCCGTCGGCGTCGACTAGGAACTTGGGATGGGGGACCAGCGCGTATTTGGCATAACCTCCTGCTCGAAACACGCCGATGGACTGTGCTTTGATGCAATGGTTCTCGCGGCCGCGCTGGCATTCCGAGCATTCCATGCAGCCAATCCATGGATGGACCAATCTGGACGCGCCAACGGGCACGTCGCCGGCATCGGGGCCGGCCTTAACCAAGGTGCCGAGCACTTCGTGACACATAGTGTGTGGCAGTTTGATCCCGCGATCGCCAAGGGTCATCCGGGACTCACCGCCCATATCATAATAACCATCGGCGATGTGCAAGTCCGAGTGACAGACACCGGCATGGGTGACCCTGACCAGGGCCTCGGTGCCGGTGGGTTCCGGGATGTCCTGGATAACCTGGGAAACCGAGCCGCCAAACTCGGTGATCTGATAACTACGCATCGTGGCCATTGGCGGCTCTCCACTCGTCTTATCTGTCAATGGGTATCGTTGGTGGTCTTGCTAAACCGAGCGAGCGTTTCAATCCACCAGATAGTCAAGGTTCTGGCAGTTGCGCGTGGTCCCATCCCTCAGTCTTTGAGCCACGGTCGCAACCGCCTTAGAGCGCAGATCATGTAGTCCCGGTGGGCTGTAGAATGCTGCGTGCGGGGTGATCATCAAACGACCTTCCAGCCATTCCTCGCGCGCCATGTAAGCTTTCACCAAGGGGTGCGAGGTGTCCGCCGGTTCCACCGGTAGGACGTCGAGCGCGGCGCCCGTCGGCGTTCCCGCTTTCAAAGCCTCGTACATGTCATCGAGATTGACGATTGGACCGCGCGCGGTATTGATCACTAAAGCGCCGGGTTTCATCCGGCTCAGCAGATTGGCGTTGATTGCCCCCCGGGTTTCGTCGGTATGGGGTGAGTGGATGGTGACAGTATCGGCGGTCTCGAACAATTCCTCGGACGTTGTCACCCGTTTGTACCCGGTGGACAGATCTACCCCGTCCGGCAGGTGGGGGTCATAAAACATGACGTTCATGTCAAACCCGCTGGCCCGGCGTGCCGCCGCTAGACCGATCCGGCCCAATCCAAAGACGCCGAAGGTTCGCCCCCGGAGCCGGTCTATGCAAGGGCTTTCAAGATAGCGCCACTTGCCAGCCGGGTCGCTCCGCATCAGTGAGTCGTATCGGTCAAGGCCACGGCGCATCGCCAACATCATGCCGATCGCGTGGTCGGCGACCTCGGTGGTTCCATAATCTGGGACCGTGCAGACTGCGATACTCCGCTCGCCCAGGGACTTCAGATCCAGTCCGTCGAAACCGACACCACCCCGAACGACGATCCGGGCGCGCTGCAGTTTCGGGAGCGCGGCCATTACAGCCGCGGTGCCCCGATACGTTACGATACCGTCCGCCCGGGCCCAGGCTTCGTCGGTCACATCATCATGGTGGTCGAAGAATTCAAGCTCGACGTTTGGACCAACCGCGTCCTGTTCAATATGTTCGTCGCCCTTGGTGTGTCGGTCGGTTATCAGAATGCGCATTGGTCCGGTCCTTCTATATTTTATTACATGATGACAGATTATTCGGCGGCTTCGTGATGACCGTGCTCGGGAATTTCGGCGAGTTCGATCAACAAATTGCCGGTGGCTTCGGGATGCAGAAAGGCGATCCGCGATCCACCATGGCCGGTGCGTGGCGTCTCGTCGATCAGCTTGACGCCCTTTTCTTTCAGCTCGACCAGGGCGCCGTCGATGTCATCCACCTCCAGGCAGATATGGAACAGGCCCTCGCCGTGCTCTTCGATCCACTTCGAGGTTTCGGTGTCTGGGCTGCTCGATTCTAGAACCTCCAGATAGGTTTCGCCAATCGGGTACATGGCGAGCTTGGTGTTGTAATGCGGCAGATCTTCCTCGTACTCCATCGCGATGCCGAGCTTGTTCTCGAAGATATCCTTCATCTTCTCCATGCTTTTGACGGCGATCGCGACATGTTCCACGCGCTTGAACTTCATGGCTGGATCCTCCTGAGTTAGGCCCGGCTTCGCCGAGACGAGCGGACGCGGCATTGCCAAGAGAATGCCACCGTACCCGATGCGCAACAATCAATCCCGTCATCGCGTGACGGATACCGTGTGGCCCGGGCGGCCTAGATGCCGCCCCGTTCGATGGTTTCGGCGAAGCTCCGCTCAAAAATCAGTGCGTCATCGTCATAGGCCTCGATCTGGCCTGTTGGATGGAAATGCGTGGTGTTGGAACACATGGTGCGGAGGTCTCCGTCCGCAGCCTCCAATCATCGCGCTCCAGTTTCTGTGTTCAGTGGGTCCTGGACCGTGCCGACAGCGGATCGTCGGGGTTGATGATATCGAGTTCACGCCCCATGCCGCCGGTAATCAGGCCTTGTTCCAGGTTCTTGGCCTTGCCGAAATCATCCTCGATGCGAATCTCGACCCATCCGGTCTCCACGTCGGTGGTGATCGTCCATTTATTATCGCTCGGGCGGAGGATTTCCTGGTGAAGCGGTATCGCGGTTTCACTGGTGGCGAATTTCGGCGCAAAACCTTCTGCCTGGCGTGGCCTCTCGGGCAGAGTCAGCAGGCTCTCTCCGGTTAGCATATTGAGTGTCGCCCTTTCGGAAGACGGCCAGAGCAAGGGCCAATAGCTCGAGAAGATTGCAAAGCGAATACGATGGCCTGCTGGAAAGCAATAGCCAATGTCATCCAGCTTGATCGTAACACGGACAGTCTTGCCCGGGACCAGTGGGGCCGAATCGGCATGATCCTGGCGATGCGTGAGGTTGAGAACGCCGAAGGTGACTCGACTGGACTCACCGTTGGGCGCAGCATTGCATAACCGGATAGCGATCAGGGCCGTTAGCCGATCGCTCGACAAGGTCAGCTCGACCACCGGGGCGCCTAAGATCTCGACTGGAACGTCAAGGACCGCCGTATCGAAACAAAGCAAGTCGGCGTCATCGGCGCGTTGATCGGTCGGGCTTCCTGTGCTCAGCCAGATCAGGCAGTATTCACCGCCCGCCATACCCTTTGCGAGCGGCGAGAGGAGGGGCATCGTCCGCGCCGTCGAGGAAACAGCCGTAAGCCCTCGCGCGGCGGCGCCGGCCATGAAGTCACGATGAGAGATATACCCCTCGGCCTACATCGACTGCATAATTATTATTTTTGGACACCAGCATCTCCCAGTCCTTGATTTGTTTGCCGTTCATGCCAGGGTTTCAAAAGGGCGTGGTGGCTTAAAGCCCCTGCTCTAATCGTAAATTCTCCGACTAGGTTGTTCTTGATCCAACATCTTCACGGATGGTGACCAGGAAATTGCTTATAATCCGCCCACCAGTTTTGATTGTGTCTTCGCGTCCTTGGTTAGCCTGGCTTATGTCCAACCATCGCCTGGGTCATGCCAGGGATCAGGTCACGGCATTGGTCAATTTCGAAGCCAGCGGCGGCGAGTGCGTCACGGATGAAGCCCGGGGTGAGGCCCACTCCATCCGGCGTGTAGACCATATGTTGAAGTTGCCACAGCGCGGCGAGCGGTGGGCCCTTGCGATCGTCGGCGACCATGAAGTCGTGCACCGCGACATGACCACCGGGTTTGAGCGCGGCGAAGGCCTGTCTGCACAGATCGGGGATGGCGTCCTCGGGAACGCCCGAAAACAAATAGCTCATTAGCACGAGATCCTGCTCTCCTGGCCAGGCGTCCTTGGTGCCGTCGGCGGCCATGAAGTCGATCTGGTTCGCCATTTTTTCTTCGTCAACGAAGCGTTTGCCGACTTCGATGACATTAGGGAAATCCAAAACCGTGGCATTCAGGTTCGCATAACGCTTGCAGAACATGATCGAAAACGCACCGGACCCGCCGCCAACATCAATCATCGATGTCGCCTCGTCACTCAATTTAAGGCGCTTGGCGAGGACCGCGCCCGGGCCAAGCGAGCCGGAATGCTGAGAGCGGGTGAAAAGCTCGGCCTGGTCCTTGTCGGCCATCCAGTCGGCGTAGGTGGCGAACTCCACACCGTCGGAATCGCCCACCAGTACCTTGTCCAAATGCTTCATGAAGGGATACATCTGACGGTCGATCTGAAACCTCAGATAGTCACCAAAATAGTTGTCGCCGTCGCGCACAAGGTACTGTTCGCTCGCCGGGCCGTTCGCGATTTTTTCGCCATCACGGGTCAACAATCCGACCGAGACCAGCGCGGTGACAAGGGTTTCCATCCGTGTGGCGGGAACCCTGGTAGCGCTCGCGAGCTCCGTCGTATTCTTTGGACCTGAGGTCAGCGCCCCAAAGACATCCACATGAAGTGCCGTGAACAACGCCTTTGATGCCATGAAGCCAAAGGCCAGGACTGAAATATCTTCCGCGGTCTCTATGGCTCTCATGATCAACCTTGAATCTTGTTCGCGCCCTGGTCTTAGCCCAGACGATTCGATGGACCAAAGAAGCCACGTCGCTAGCAGCTGATCAACGAAAATTTCCAAAAAACGACATAATAGTCGTATTTAGACGATATTAATGCCCACGAACCGATCGCCCAAGCACAGTGCTTCGGCTATCGGTTTTCTTGCGCGTTTAACCAATATTCAGCCGATAAATTTCCAATACGTATCCTTTTTGGTCACGTATCCGTCTCGGAATTCCCAGAGATCGCATCCAGTATACTCGAAGGACTCGCCGCTCGGGAGTGTCCCGCGCACCACCCACTCGGAAATCGCCTTGGATTGATCACAAACCCAATGCCGCATTTCCTCCCATCGCATATCTGGGATCTCGGCGTAGCGGTCGCGGAGTACCTCACCGATCTCAGCCTTGCCGGTACACCGCCGACCCTCCGGCGCGTCGGGCCCTCGGGCCATGAGCCAAATACAGTCATTGGTGAAGTGAGAGAGGATGCTGTCTACGTCGTGCTGATTAAACCCATCCTGAATTTCATCCAATAGCGCCAGGGTGACTTCACGTGCCATAATTGCCTCCTCCAGAGTGTCGCATTCGCTTTGGATAAGTCTAATCGCGCCGACGTGGCCTGACAAAGCGCTGAATTTTCCTGATGGGCGCTTTGCGAATGCTTGAAAGCATGTTCAAGTGACGGTCTCCCTTGTCCGACTTCGGCGCTTTCGTGTCCCAAACCAGCAAGCCATCGGTGTTCTCGCCCTTCGCGGTGAGGAGTTTTTGTTTTCAATGGCCTGCGGATCTTTTGAATTCCTGGGCCTTTGAGATGGAGACGCTGATTCTAGGATGGTTCATCCTGGTTGAAACCGGGTCCGTGCTGGCACTGACGATCTTTGGCTCGTTACAGTTCATTGGCACTCTGGTCGCACCGATCCTGGGGGTATTTGGAGACAGACTTGGCCGGCGTACCGTCCTGTGCATCATGCGGGCGATGTACTCAATTTTGGCAGCGATTCTCCTGACTTTTGCGTTTACCGATAGCCTGACGCCGACGCATGTCTTCTTCATTGCTTTCTTCGCTGGTCTGATTCGACCATCGGATCTGGTGATGCGCAATGGACTTATTGGGGACACCATGCCGTCGCGCCTGTTGATGAGTGGCATGGGTGTCTCCCGTACCACCATGGATTCTGCGCGTATCGCCGGCGCGCTTATCGGTGCGGGTCTGTTCTCGCAGTTTGGGATCGGCCCGGCCTATGTGGTGATTACCCTGTTTCATGTTTTGAGTTTTTTGCTGACCTTTGGTGTTTCTAAAGTGCGTGGCGCGGGTGGAGGCGATGGAGCCCGATCTCCTTGGGGAGATATGAAGCGCGGATTTGGATACGTCTGGACCACGCCGATGATCCTGGCGGCAATGTGGCTGGCCTTCCTGGTCAATGTGACGGTGTTCCCGATCTCCCACGGTATTCTTCCCTACGTCGCCAAGGAGATCTATCTGGTGGACGAAAACGGCCTTGGCTTGCTCGTCGCCTTTTATGCCGGGGGCGCTCTTTTCGGGTCACTCACAATGACAATGCTTGGCGGGTGGCGCCGGCCTGCGCGGTTCATGATCATCAACATCTGGCTAATGCATCTCGCCCTTTTGGGGTTCGGCTTGGTGGAGTCCATGATCGCCGGGCAGGCGTTCCTATTCTTGACCGGCTATATTCAGAGTTTGTCGATGATCGCCATGGCCGTTACCTTGTTGGCCAGCGCCGAGGTTCAATATCGCGGCCTGGTGATGGGCGTCCGCATGCTTGCGGTCTATGGCCTTCCGATCGGCCTCATGGGAGCAGGGGTGATCATCGAGACGATTGGTTTTCCGACAACCGTCGCGATTTATAGTGTTACCGGATTGCTCGCTAGCCTAGCGATAGCCTTCTATTGGCGCCGTGAGATCTGGCATGGCGTGCGGGATGACGTGTGATGGTGAACCACCAAACGACCTGATAAACTCGAGGCGGTTTGATTGAAGCAAGGAGCCCGATCATGACAATTATAAATCTTGATGAAGTTTCCAAGCAAACCTTTCCGAATGGCGCGACGTACCAAACCATCGTCGGTGACGAGGACGGTACCACCCCCGTGAGGGTCGGGGTCCAGGTTTCGCCGCCGGGCTATTCAACTGGCACGCATTCGCATCCCTATATGGAGATCATCAGCGTCCTTGAGGGCACGGGCGAGGCCTGGATGGATGGGGTTGAAGGTACGGTGGTGATCGGTCCCGGCACTACCTTGGCGATGCCTCCCAACGTCAGACACGGCTTTTGCGCGACAGGTACAGTGCCCTTGAAGACGTACGGTGTTCATGCGTCGCCAGAACGGATCGTGGCCCGACACCCCGAATTGGACGACTAGAACGGGTCCGCGGCTCGCCACCGTCAGCGATTTAAAGGCGCGTTGGTTCTTTCGTTTTCGTCTCTCGCAATATGTGGTTCATGCACTGTTGCGGCAAGGCTCGCACCAGAGACCGACTGCGGAGTGGTGCACAGGCTAAGGTCTGGCATTCCGCGTCGCGCACACATTGTGCGGCAGGAGGCGTGGCACTATCATGATCGTGCCACCGCGTGACGTGATATCAAGGAAGCCAGCCATGGTGAACTTAGAGGATCCAGCGAGAAAATAATGGAGGGTTGCCTGCTCACGCGCGCCAAGGTCGATGATGCTGTCGCTGCAGGCCTCGAAAATGGTGAAGAGTTGTTCCTCTAGCGTCAGGCCATCAAAATGTTGATCGAATACGAGGAAATCGCTCCATTGTCGACATCACAACCCCATCACCGCAAGCGAGTTGGACGATCTCGCAAAGATAATCGGCCAAGCGGCACGCCGATGGGCGCAGTGTTAGTTTTTAGATAGTATATTGCCGTGAGGAGGCAAGGAATGTCCTAATCCTCAAACCAACATGATGACGGAAAGCCGAAAGAGGGTCTAGCTCGTCGAGCCCTGTTGAGCTCTGGTATTGACGGCGCCGCTGTGGCCGCGGCATTGGCGATAAATGCCAGCGTGGGCACGTCCACGGCCGCCGGAGACCCGTATGCAGACCCTGTGAAGGGAGGGCTGCCGAGAATCGATGTTGATCTTGATCTCTCCAATATCGCGCTGGTCGTGACCGATCGGCAGGTCGACTTTTTTGAACCCTATGGACGTGACCTGGCAGGTCGTTGGTAAAATTGTCGAGTTTCACGGGAAAGTGGGTAATACCGGGCGGCTTTTCGCGGCAACAAGGCCGTCGGCATGACTGTGGCCACCTTGTCACATTACTAATATCCGACGGATCACGGCTGGAAGTTCGGTGGCCCCATGGAAATACTGACGCACGCCAGTAGCATGTTCGACCGCAAGGATGCATTTTTGACTGAAGGTTTCGAGGGGTCTTGCGCTGACTTCATGCCGGAGTACAAGCAATACATCAACGACGGCAAAATCATCATAGCTGCGCCGCATAAGGTCTATGGGCCCGAAGCGACCGACCTAAACCTTCAGTTGTGTAAAGCAAGCGGCGACAAGATCATCCTGTGTGGGATGTCCGCCAACCCCTGTGTCCAGGCGCATATTCATTAGTTTCTGGAGATGGGGTATAAGGTCGCCGTGGACTGAGATGCTACCCCCGCCCCGATGTTACCTGAAGGCTATGGGTACCAGGCGGCATTGATCGACTTCCGCTACATGGCTAACGCTTTGTGGACCGTAGATGACGCGGTCAAGAAAATCATGACCCGCTAAGCTTTAACTTCCGCTAGATTAATCATTGGGCATGGGGTCCATGATGGCCCGGAACGCAGAGACGGTTTTATCCGCCTGCTCGACCCAGAACGCGGCCGCAACATATCGGTCGGGCCGAACCAAGATAATTTGATCCCGATGCGCTCTTAGCGCCGGCATGGCCGGGCTCGCCTCTGGAACGAGGGTGGTTACGCCGTCGACGTTCGATGACAAACTATCCCCAATCGTTATCAGGGTCGGTTCCAGCTCTGGCCACAATATCTCACGCAGATCCGCCATGGCACGGGCCGTGCTCTTTTGCTGCGCGATCAGCGCGAAGCCGGCACCGATCACGTCATCAAGCCGCGTCACGGCACCGTCCACGCCGCGCATCGGCGGTTGCGGCATCATTTGACCGACTAGTGAGCCGGTGAAGGGTTGGTCATGCAGCGCCACGAAGGCGCCATTGTCATAGCGTGGTGGCGGTTTGAACTTCATTTGCACGATGAAGTCGCGGGCCGACGGAAACCGGTCCATCCAGCCAACGATACTGGTTCGGAACGCGATATCAAGATCTCCTCGGGGCATGACGATATCACCCATCGCCACGGCTAATTGCACCATGTTCCAAGCTGGACCGCGGCGCTCGGCCTCGTAGGTATCGAGCAAGGCTGAGCTGGCCTTTCCCGTGGCCACCGCACCGATTTTCCAGCACAGGTTATGCGCGTCGCGCAGGCCCGCGTTCATGCCCTGGCCGGCGAAGGGCGGGGTCAGATGCGCGGCGTCGCCCATCAGGAAGACGCGTCCGTCGCTCCAACGCTCAGCGATACGAGCCTCGAAGGTGTAGACTACGGCGCGCTGTATATCGCTATCCTTAAACGGGCGAATGGGCTCCAGCAGGGCGCGGATCCTGGACGGGTCCAGAAGCGATTCCGTCGTCTCTCCTGGCGCCGCCCGCCATTCGTAACGGCGCCCTCCACTGGGTGCATGGATGCTCACATAGGGTCGGTCACTCCGGCAGAAGAACTTGGAAACGGGTTCCTGGTCCGGATCGTTCAACGTGTCGACGATGAGCCAGTCCTCAGGATAAGTGTCGCCTAGCATCTCGATACCCAGAGCTTTGCGAACTGGGCTTCTCGCACCGTCGCTTGCAAGGACATAGGTCGCGATGACGTCTTGGGTTTGGCCGTCCGGCCCGGCCACCGTGATCCGGACTTGCTCATCATTCTTTTTCAATTTCAGGAATTCGTGAGAATACGAGAAGTGGACATGCTCGAACCGGTCGAGACCGGTCAGCAGGGTCCGCTCGAACGCGGGTTGGAAGATCTGGGTCCGTCTTGGAAAGCCGAACTCGGTCGGGCCAGGTCCAACCTCGGCAAACGGCTTACCAGCGTCATCATAGTAGCGCGAGCCGCGGCCGGGCAGAGAGAGCGGCAGATACTCACAGTCCAAGCCCACCGCCTGCAAGGTACGCGCTCCCTCGTCATCAAGGGTGATCGCCCGAGGAATATCATAGGGCGCGGCGTTCCGCTCGATCAGCAGGACGTCAATGCCCAGCCGACCCAAAAGATTAGCGCTCATCAACCCCACGGGACCGGCGCCGATGATCGCGACGGTGACGGCGCTGGGTAGGCTCCTCATACGCGACGAAACCTTGTTCTAAGCGGGTAGGCGTGTTGTGAAAGGCTTGCTCAGAGCGCGTTCGACCATTTCCAGACGATCCTGGCCATAGAACATATCGCCATCCACCACATAGGTCGGCGAGCCGAAGACTGAGCGCTCGATAGCCTCCTTGGTGTTGGCCTCGTAGATA
>JAPKDN010000835.1 GCA_028822575.1 Alphaproteobacteria bacterium
CTCGCCTGTTACGGATAAGCCTGGGCCTAAAATTGTGGGCAGTTTGGGTGCCTTGCCGGAGTGAACTGGATCATGCCTTCGCCGATGGCGTTTATGTCAGGGATTGCGGAATGCCCAAGCGCGGCGGCGATCCGCTCGGCCAGGGCCCTGATTGCTTTGGGTTCGAACGCGCTGGTGTCGATCTTATGGTTGGAGGCAAGCAGTTTTTGATTGTAGAACCATTCCGGTAGGGCCGTTCGACCGCCGTTATCGGCACCGTCGGCCGCCAAGCGCACGAGCGCGGCCACAATTCGCTCGGCGGCAGTCTCCGCGCCTGATGGAAGTAGTTGGCGCTCCAACTCCACTTGCATTTCAGGCGCGATTCCGTGCCCGCCGTCTTCCGCCCTCAATACTACCTCGATATAGCCCAAGGCTTCTTCGACGGAACGAGCTGTGTGATTGACGAAATTCGACGTATGGGTACGATGCCAGTCAGAGGCTCCGCCTTGCAGGCTCAGGGCGGGAGTCCCTAAAAGGACCGCCTCGACACCAGTGGTGCAGCCCGTATGTAGCAAAAGTTTGGCAGCGGCGGTCCAGGCGGTGTGTTCACCCTCACGTATAACCAAAACGTCATTATCGTCCGGGTAGGCTTCCCGCCACCGTTCCAAGTTCTCGGACGGATGCGGCCTTATTATGATTTTCGGTATGGTCGTGTTCGCCTTGCTCGCGGCTATTACCTGCGCGAGCAGGGCCATGTTCTGCCGTTCCCAGCGACACCGGTTTAAGAATTGAACCCGGTCGTTGGCGTTGCCAGGGTCGATGACGCCGACCCGCACACACGTCTCGTAATCGGATACGGCATCCTCGACCCTGGGGTTGATCGACGCGAAGTTCGTGTTGACAAGAATGAAGTCACCGCGCTCCTCGCGAAGTTTCGCGGCACGGTCTTGAATTTCACTGCTCAATGGTTCGCGAAGCAAATCGGTTCGCGGATTGCCAGTAACGGTCATGCGCTCACCCAAGGTTGGGAACTGAGCTATCAGATGATCCCGGACATGTTCGCTTTGCAGCAGAAACAATTCACAGGCGTCGATATGCTTGGGGTGAAAATGCTGGAGAATTTGCGAGGGCTCGGTTACACCGAGAATTTCTTCCTCGATCGCCGCGACCCTATGGCCGGCAGCGCGGGCCGCCACCATGTGGGCAGATTGAGCATTATTGTTGCCCTTGAACAGGATCACGCCGTGAGGCAGATGCACTAAATACTCCCAAGCTAACCATTGTGGGACGATATAGCTTGTGATGCCCGATGCCGCCGCGACAGTGGCGAGAAGGACTCGGCTAGCTAGCTCGCGGTTTGTCTCCTCGACAAGAAAGTAAAGTGGACGGATTTCGTGAAGGTGATTCACACTAATTTGCCTCGGAGGTTGTCTGTCGTGGCGGTCAGTTCTAGGATCTCGCGTTTTGCGCGGTAGGATGGGTGTTCCGCCACGAGCTTGGCCAGGAGTGGTATCGCGATATCTGGCCTGCCGGCAGATCGGGCGATCCTGGCGTGCTCAAAGTCGTGTTCTGGGCCGCTGGCGCCGAGGTTGGCGGCTTTTTCCACCGCCAATAGTGCTTCAGAGAAAAGACCGAGCTGAAATAGGCATCGTATCTGGGCGGTTTGGATATCCAGATTCGCTGGCGCCATGGTGCGCGCGTGTCTGATATGGGCGAGCGCTTCCTCAGGCTGACCGCCTCGAAAGTAAGCGCGCGCGAGTGTGAGCCATCCGTCATGTGAGTTTGGCGATAGCACAAGGTGGCGTCTCGCCCGGTCCTGAGCCCCGATATGGTTCCCATGAGCGAGGGACCCATGCATCGCTAATTTCCAGCCGTCGGCGCTCAACGGGGCAAGGACCGTCGCGCGGCGCGCCGGTCCTTGAAACGGGGCGCGTGGGTGCGAGAGTTCCAGGGCGCTGGCATGCATCATCGTGGCTGTAGCCGAGCTGGGATCGATCACCAGCACCAGACCAAACACCCTTGTGGCATCTCGATATCGACCGGCTCGATATCGCTCACGCCCATGGTTGACGAGGTTGTTGG
>JAPKDN010000836.1 GCA_028822575.1 Alphaproteobacteria bacterium
CAAGATTAGTTTGGCGAAGTCGGCATGACGCCAGTGCTCAGCAATGAGTCCGCCGAGGAGGAATGGGCCCCAACGCTTGCGCGAGCCGCCAACCTCGCGGCCGAGCTTGCGCCCCACGCTGACGAAACGGAAAAAGCACGACAGGTCCGCGATGAGGCGATGCTCGCGCTGTACCGGGAACATTTGCTACGCCACTTTCAGCCCGAGTTGTATGGCGGAGACTGCGCGCCGTGGGGCATCCAGTTCGATTTAGGCCGTCTATTGGCCCAGGCCTGCCCGTCCACGGCATGGATTGCCACGGTGGTGGCCGCCAACAATAGCTATGCCTGCCGGTTTCCCAAGTCGGTTCAGGAGGAAATCTACGGCGACGGCCCCGACACGCTTGTCGCCAACGCTTCGGTCCAGAAGGACGTCCGCGTCACGCCCGAAAAAGGTGGCTTTCGTTTGTCTGGCCGTTGGAAATTCGCCAGCGGCATCGATCACGCCCATTGGATTCTGATCTCGGGGACCGTTTCGCCCGCGGACGACGTACCCGCAAGTCCACCGCAATTCATGTTGATTCCGGCCCGAGACTGGGTGATTGAGGACACATGGCACGTGTCGGGCATGCGCGGCACCGGAAGCAAAGACATCTTAGTGGAGGGAGCATTTGTCCCCGCCGACCGAGCACTCCCGATGGCCGATTTTTGGGGTGCCGGCCCGCCGGGGGGGCTACCCAATGGCCCGGCTATCTGGCGCCTACCCCTAGCCGGCTATTTTGGTACCAGTCTTCTGGGGCCGATCGTTGGCATGGCCGAGGGAGGGTTAAAAGCCTACGTCGACATCACCGGCGTCCGCGTCGGTGTGATGACCGGCGAAGCGGTCGCCAATCAGCCTACAGTGCAACTGCGGGTAGCCGAATCCTCCGCGGAGATCGATACCGCCCGCCGCGTGCTGAAGGCCCAAATCCATCGTCTCCGTTGCTTCGGCGAGGCCGGAGAGGCGCCCGACACCGATACTGTGCTCGCCATGACACGGGACAGGGCCTTTGCCACGCGAATGTGCCAAAATGCTCTAGATCGGCTTGCCAGCACCATGGGTGCCATGGGAATCTTCAACGGCAACTCGGTTCAACGGCAGTGCAGGGACCTCAACGCTGCTGCCATGCAGATCGCTGTTAATTACGACCAGGGGATGATCCCTTTCGGTCAAAAAGTGCTGGGGATGGAACCGCCTACTAAGATGATTTGATTGTTGGAACCTCGATGCGGCACATTTTCTCGCCACCGAAGAAAAGCCAGACGGCTACAAGTTGGGAGACATACTGTCGCTGATCCGGAGCGACCTGATAAAACGCGCAACCAAGATTGTTGATGACGCGCGGCCCGAAGCACTCCACCTGCTGAACAACAACAACCGTATCCTGAGCCTCCTGACCGAGGCCGTCGAACTGGCGGCTGAGAGTACTAAAACTCTGGAGCGATCGTTCAGCGCGTCCACGGCAGGACAACCTCGCATAGGCGAGCGCTAACCCGCCGCCTTCCCCTTTGCCTGCGCACGTGTCCAGCCATCACGAAGACCTAGGGTGCGGTTGAACACCGGCACACTCGGTGTCGCGTCGGGGTCGGGATAGAAATAACCTAATCGCTCGAACTGGATCGGCTGTCCCATCAGCGTCTCAGCAACCGCAGGCTCCGCCTTGCAGTCGTGGACGACCTCTAGAGCCGCAGGGTTTATGTCGTCAATCACGGCGCCCTCTGCCCCGGGGTCCGGCCGTGTGAACAGATGGTCATAGATTCGGGCTTCCACGGTTTTCGCGTGGGCGGCTGACACCCAATGCAGCGTCGCCTTGACCTTGCGTCCATCCGGTGAATCTCCGCCACGCGTGGCCGGATCGTAGGTGCAGCGCAACTCAATCACCTCGCCCGCGGTATCTTTGATGATCTCTTTGCAGGTGATGAAATATGCATAGCGCAAACGCACCTCGCGGCCAGGCGACAGACGGAAGAACTTCTTGGGCGGGTCTTCCATAAAATCGTCGCGTTCGACATAGATCTCGCGCGAAAACGGGACCTCGCGGC
>JAPKDN010000837.1 GCA_028822575.1 Alphaproteobacteria bacterium
GCAGCGGGGATGTTCAACGCCTATCGCGAACGCGCCGCGGAACGGGGTTGGGCGGCACCTAATGATCGCTTCGCCTATTGCGTGCTGGTTGGGGTCGGTCACACCGAGGAAGAAGGCCGACGCCGCGCTGATCAGGTCGCAGGCTATGTCCGCACCTCACCGATCGTCTCCGAACCCTACAAGAACCCACCCGGCTATAACCCCACTCCCGCGAATGTCGCGATGCTGAAGGCCGGCCCGACCCAAAGCGTGGCTCGGGTCCAGACCACCGACGGCAGAGTCATAGACCCAACCAAGGCGACGGTGCAGGAGTTCATGGATGCCCGCACGGTCTTTGCCGGCACCCCAGATCAGGTCTTCGAGCAGATCAAGACCTTCAACGAAGAAGTCGGTGGGTTCGGTAATCTGATCATCATGGGCCAGGGCGGCACGCTGTCTTACGACGAGACCTGCGCTAATTTAAAGCTCTTCGCCGACGAGGTTATGCCGCGACTCGGCGAGCTGAAAATGCCTGAAAACATGTACGGTGAGATGGCCGAACGCAACGCTGCAACCGACGCCGCCGACTGAAAAGACGAAACAACGAAACGAGGGAGAGATCCAATGCGTGCCTTGGTGACAGGAGCAAGTCCAGGAATCGGCGGCACAAGCTGTCGGGTGTTGACCAAGATGGCTTTGGATCGCGGTGAAAAACCCAAGATCGCTGCCTGTGAGATCCGCGAAACCGATGAGGTCAAGGCGCTCGCCGAGGAATTACGGGATGCCGGTGCCGAGGTGCTGGTGCTGACCGGTGACGTTGGCGGTACGATTGACCCCGGCGCCATGGTGGCAAAGGCGGTTAAAACATTCGGCGGACTCGACGCGGTGGTCAGCAATGCCGGTATCACCAGCCCGGCGCCGTTGAATGATCTGGATATCGGGCAATGGGACAAACTAATGGCGGTAAACACTCGCGCCACCCTGCTGCTTGCCCAGGCCGCCTATCCCGCGCTTAAGGAATCCAAGGGCGGCTTGGTCGCCGTCGCCTCGATGTCCGGCATGGGCGCGCATCCCGGCATGGGCGCCTACAGCCCCAGCAAGGCGGCGTTGATCTCGCTTTGTCAGGTTCTGGCCCAAGAATGGGCGGCGGACCATATCAATGTGAACACCGTGGCCCCCGGCATGATCCGCACGCCTCTCACCAAGCAGGTCTACGAGAATAATCAGATCGCCAAGGACCGTGCGGCGTTGATCCCTTGGGGCAGAGTCGGCGAACCCGAGGATATCGCCAATGTCATCGGTTTCCTGCTTTCGCCAGCGGCGGAGTACATGACAGGACAGAATCTACTGGCCGATGGTGGCTTCGTAGACTCGCTGTATGGGCATATTCCCGGATTGCCAACACGGGCTATCTGAATTCCATAACCACCCCCACGCCTTTCCAGACAGCATGACCCAAAGACTACCGCCCTATGCCGCCAGGGGCTGTTCGCGATACTTTCGGTCGAGCCTCCTCACAGGTCATGGCAAAGACGTTCATAGTCTATCCAGCGGCAGTCGGACGCATCGACGGCGCTCCAATATTCTCACTTTCAAGCCTATTACGGATGACGCCAATTTGGTGCCAGGTCAATCCCCAGAAGCCAAAGACAAGGTCTTCGTAGAACTAATTGGCATATTTTACGAGCATATCAATCCGGCATTAATTGGGACTCTACTAGCGGTTCTTTCAACGTTCCTACTGCTGTGCGGCCGTGCCGATCAGGGTTATCTGAAGATTTAGGCGAGCAATACCGGGGTTTTTGTCCTGTTTAGACTAGTGCTCTATCGCGGATTTGACCCCACCCCCAAGGATCTTAATGTGGTAAGGGTAGGGCATCGTTTCACCGACTATGCCTTTTTGTTGGGATTATGCTGGAGCGCGCTGGCCAGCATGCTTTTCGAGACCACCGCCCCCTTTATCTCTATTTATATGTTTTGCGCCGTCGTCGGCCTTCTCGTCGACACGCTGATAGCAACTTCCGCCCTCGCTTCCGTGCATCGGACCTATGGCATAGCAGTGGTGTTGCCGTT
>JAPKDN010000838.1 GCA_028822575.1 Alphaproteobacteria bacterium
TCTCGGATAAGCCAAATGTGACCGCCTATATCGACAGGCTCCATGCCCGCCCAGCGTTACAAAGAGCCTGGGCCGTCAAATAACACAGGCTGTGAACTGAAAGCTGGAACTGACTAGATCGGCGGGTCGCGTTCCAGCGCCGCCCTCAGACGAGCAGGATCGACCGCTACCTCGACACCGGAGCGCTCTAACTGGAGTTTCAGGGATACCCGCGAGTCCATCGCTCCCCATCCTCGGTTAAGCGCCTCGGTCATCTCTTCCAGAGTCAGATTCGCGATGCGCATGGGCACCCCCATTTCGCGACCTAGGGCGGTCGCCAGGGAAACGTCCTTGTGCGCCAATCGCAACGCGAATGCTGCCGGCTCGTAAACGCCAGGCAGAAATTGATTGATCATTCCATCGAAGGTCCGGCGCCGGCCCAGCACGCCCTGGCGTACCGCCTCCCACAGATCTAGCGGCTCGACACCCGCCTTGATCCCCATGGTAAAAACCTCGCCAAGCGCCGCCTGAACCGTATAGCCCGCGCAGTTATGCACCAGTTTAGCGATAGACCCCGCGCCGATGGCACCGATATAGGCCGCCTGATCACCCATCGCATCGAGCTGGGGTTTGTATTTTGCAAATACCGCCTTGGTGCCACCGACCCACAGAGCAAGTTTACCCGATTGCGCGCCGGCGGGGCCGCCACTTACGGGTGCGTCCAGAAATTCGAACCCTTTTTTGGCGAACGTAGCGCTCAACTCCCGAACGGCCGAGGGTGAGTTGGTCGAAAGATCGAACACTGCGCCACCAGCCCTCAACCCCTCAATTAGCCCATTTTTCCCAGTAGCAACTGCGCGGACCTCCGGCGGCCCAGGTAACGAAAGGAAAACAACGTCCACCTGTTCGGCAAGCGCCTTGGGAGAGTCCGCCCAAATTGCTCGATTTGAAAGAAATGGCTCAGCGACATCGCGGTTCATGTCGTGGACCACGAGCTCATTGCCAGCATTCGCCAAATTGGCGGCCATACCGCCGCCCATCGTTCCTAAACCGATAAAGCCAACGCGCATCGTACTGTCCCCCCTGTCGAGCCTACGTCCTGTCGGCCAGCCCCCAAAGCGCTGATCCATACGTGTTTTAGGTAGTTTATCATGGAGAAACCTTGACCCAAGTAGCTTCACGCACCGATCACAAACGCAAATCACACACAACCGAGTTGGCGCATAAAAATCAGGTCGCGGCTTCAGCCCGTCTTGGCTCATCTGGCCCGGACACCTTCTTCGCGTCAGCGGCATCAACGGCTTGCGGAGGAACAACACCGATCAGCGGCAGCATTTCGTCGCGGGGTGCGAATTTCTGGATGCCACCATTCTGCATGACCATGATGTAGTCAACGACTGAAAGAATATTTGGGCGATGGAGGATCACGACAACCGTAACGCTCTGTTTCTTCAGCTTCACCAGCGCATCGCTTAGTGCCTGTTCCCCGGTCGAATCCAGATTGGCGTTGGGTTCATCGAGAACTACGAGCTTAACATTTCCGTAGACCGCCCGAGCCAAACCGATTCGTTGTCTTTGCCCGCCAGAAAGGAATCCACCGTCCTCCCCAACCGCGGAGTGCAAACCTTCTGGGAAAGCTTCCACAACACTTCGTGCCCCAGCCAAATCAACCGCGCGCCAAACGCTCTCTTCGGTTGCATCCGGGGAATACCTTGAAATATTTTCAAACACGGTACCGGTCATGAGCTGAACATGCTGTGGCAGATAACCGATGTGTTTTCCGCGGTCCGTTGCATCCCATGCATGCAGCATGGTTCCATCCAACCGCACATCACCGGCGCTTGGTGCCTCAATCCCGATAAGCATCCGTGCCAGGGATGATTTTCCCGAAGCAGTTGGCCCCAAGACCGCCAAGGATTCACCTGGCTGAAGTTGAAATGAAATGCGGTTCAAAATTACTCGTGATGCATTTTTCGGTTCGTACAATAAATTGAGCACCGCCAACTGCCCTTGTGGCGCCGGCGACGTGATCACTTCCTTCCACCGCTTGGTATCTTTCTGGAGTTATTCTC
>JAPKDN010000839.1 GCA_028822575.1 Alphaproteobacteria bacterium
GCCGGGAAATCGTGAAGCTGACGTTTTTTCGGGTTCTTAACCGCATAAGGGACGATATGCATTTGGATATCCGGCGTTTCCATATCCTCGCGGGTTCTCAGGAACGCCAGCATCGGCGCCGAGGGTAGGCTCATGAAACCCCGTTTTTGGAAGATATAGCGCAGCACCTGCCAAGCGGGCCCAATGCCCTGCATGCGCTTGTTATACGACAGCTCCGTTCGTTTCATGTGAAATTGGATGCGCGCGTTGATGTGGTCGCGAAGATGCTCGCCCACGCCCATCAATTCGTGTTTTACGTCGATGCCGTGCGCTTGGAGGGTTTCTGGGCGGCCAATTCCCGAAAGTTCCAGCAACTGCGGTGAGGCCACTCCGCCGGTGCAGACGATGACTTCCCTTGCTGCGGCCGCCTCGACCATATGGCCATTTTGCTCGTACTGAACACCGGTGCACTTGGCGCCGTCCATGAGCACCTTGTGCGTATGGGCCCCGGTTACGATACGCAGGTTGGAACGGTGCTTGATCGGGTCGATGTAACAGCGGGCAGTACTTTGCCGAACGCCGTTACTTATCGTGGTCTGGGTGCGGACAATGCCTTCCTGGCTGGCGCCGTTGTAGTCCGGGTTGTGTGGAATGCCAAGCTCGTTCGTCGCGGCCCGGATGGCGTCGTAGAGCGGCCCTTCGTCGGTCGCTTCGCTGACCCGGAGTGGCCCACCTTCGGAGCGTAGGCCGTCGGCGCCATGCTCGTAATGTTCCATGCGTTTGAACACTGGCAATACGTCATCAAAGCTCCAGCCCCGATTGCCGAGCTGACCCCAGGTGTCATAGTCGAGCGGTTGGCCGCGCACGAAGACCAGGCCGTTGATCGAGCTCGAGCCGCCAACTAATCTGCCGCGTGGGACCGGAATTCGCCGGTTGCCAGTGCCTTCCTCGGGCTGCGAGCTGTACCGCCAGTTCGCTGTGGGGTGGTCAATCAACAAGCCAAAGCTTATGGGAATGCGTGAGTAAGGGTGGCTTCTCGCGCCGGCCTCCAACAGCAAGACCTTGGAGCGCCCGTCCTCGGTCAGCCGGTTTGCCAGCACCGAGCCGGCGGAACCAGCTCCAACGATGATGAAATCATAGGTTTCGCCACTCACCGCGCATCCTCCCAAAATCAATTGCTTAAGCATTGCGCTAGTCAAGCGACGCTGGCAAGAGGGCGACCGGGATTCGGGCGCGAAAAATCCGTTACCCGCTGGCCTTCATTCAGTAACGTTTCAAATTTGGGTAATGGTGATACCTGGTACTTCCTTAATTTCCGCTTTTCGTAAACACCAATTCTTAACGACTTGATAATCATCGATTGGACATGCAGGGGCGAGTGTGGTTTGTGGATATGCTGTGGATAAATCTTGTTTTCGTTGATGTTTATGTAGCTTTGATTTGTTCTTTAACCAATTTATGAGGGGGTGGTGCCATCATGTCATTAACGGCTCGATACGATATGATCGTTATCGGCAGTGGCCCTGGCGGCCGCCGCGCGGCGGTTCAAGGTGCTAAATCAGGTAAAAACGTGCTCGTCGTCGAGAAGGGGCGCCGGCTAGGCGGTGTGTCGGTTCACACCGGCACGATCCCTAGTAAGACCTTGCGCGAGACAGCGCTGAACCTTTCCGGCTGGCGCGAGCGTGAATTCTATGGTCGCTCCTACCGGGTCAAGGAGAACATCACCGCCGACGATTTGCGCGTGCGCCTGCACAAGACTCTCGATCATGAGGTAGAGGTTCTGGAGCATCAATTCACGCGGAACAGTGTCGAGACGGTGTGCGGGGCCGCGCGGTTCGTGGACCCGCACACCATCAAAGTCGATCTTGAGGACGGCGTCGTTCAGACTTTTTCTGGAGAAAAATTCATCCTAACAGTTGGCACCAAGCCATATCGGCCGAGCGATATCCCGTTTGATGGCGAGAGTGTCTTCGATAGCGATGAAATTCTTGAAATGGACCGCATGCCCCGCAGTCTGGCGGTGGTCGGCGGCGGTGTGATCGGCGTTGAATACGCGACGATCTTCAGCGCG
>JAPKDN010000840.1 GCA_028822575.1 Alphaproteobacteria bacterium
CCGCCAGCATCACCAGTGGCACCGCCGCCGTGGAGGCGGCGCTGGGGCCCGTGGTGATGCTGGCGGTGTCCATGACATCCATCGCGACCGAAAAAGCGGTTCCGCCGGCGGCTTCGGTCTCCACCTTCAGGCTCTCGATCTTGGCGGTCTGACGCGCCGCGAGCCCGACTTTGGCGCCATGCTTGGCCAGGGTCAGCGCGAATTGCCGGCCGAGCCCCTGGGAGGCGCCGGTAACCAGCGCGACTTTACCGGTTAGGTCATACGGATCACTCAAGACTTTTCTCCATTGGAAGCGGATTGGCGGGCGTGGAAAACATAACCCATCAGGTTCATCAACACCTGCGCCGCCAGGATCGAGGTTACCCCAGCGGGGTCATAGGCCGGCGCCACCTCGACAAGGTCGATCCCAACGACCTCATGGCGCCTCGCGACGCCCTGAAGGATTTCCATCACCTCGTAATATTGAAAGCCACCATGGCTGGGGGTGCCGGTGCCAGGAGCGATCGAAGGATCGAAACCGTCAATGTCGATGGTGATATAGCAGCGCGCGCCGGCGGGGATCGTCGCCAGCACGGCTTCGGTTCCCATGGCGCGAATCTGGCGCACTGACAGGATGGTCGAGCCTGCCGCCCGGGCGTCGTCATAATCCGAGCGATTGGAGGACGAGACGTTGCGAATGCCGAACTGGCTGAGCCCGGTCACGTGAGCCATCTCGGAGGCCCGGCGCATAGGATTACCGTGCCCGTACCGCACGCCGTGGCGTTCGTTGACGAAATCTAGATGGGCATCGATCTGCACCACGTGGACCGGCCCATGCTTGGAGAACGCGGCGATGTTCGGAGCCGAAATCGCGTGGTCACCACCGAGGATCACTGGCATGGCTCCCTTGGCGAGGATCGCGCGGACCGCAGCCTCCGTGTTGGCGTGACTTTTATCGGAATTAGTATGGACCATGTCGGCGTCACCGATATCAGTGATCCGGACATCTTCCAGATAATTGACATCGTCCTCGTGGTCATAGGCGCCAGCATGGCCGAATGAGAAAAGCGTCGATGCCTCGCGGATCGCCCGTGGCCCCATGCGCGCGCCAGAGCGGTATTGTGTGCCCATGTCATAGGGCACACCCAGGACCGCGACATCCGCGTCAATGCTCTGCCAGTCCAAGCATGGCGTCGCCTTGGCAAAAGTGGCGTGACCGACGAAGGGCAGATTGAGGCGCCCACTCTCGTATCCATGTCCGCTCATGCCGTCTCCTCTTGCAATCGCTCGACCAGAAGCCGCTTCATCAGTTTACCATTGGCGTTCCGCGGCAACGGCCCGTCAACCAGGGTAAAACCATCCGGCACCTTGTAATCAGCCATCCGCTCGGCGCAATGGGCCTTCAGCGCCACCTGATTGGAAAAACCGTCGCTGGTCAGCACGAAACAGTGCACCCGCTCCCCCAGAACCGGGTCTGGCGTTGGGACAGCCGCAGATTCCACCACTTGGGGGTGATAGGATAAAACGTTTTCCACCTCGGCGCTGTAGATCTTGTAGCCGCCCCGGTTGATCATGTCTTTCTTACGATCGACGATAAAAACGCAACCGTCCTCGTCCATCGAAGCGACATCGCCAGTATGCAGCCAGCCATCGGCTTCAATAGCGTCCCTGGTAGCTTGCTCATTACCGTAATAGCCCTGCATCACGATGCCGCCTTTAATCATCAACTCACCCACCTCACCTGCTGGCAAGGTTTTGTTTGCATCCTCGGTATCGGCGATTCGCGCCTCGATATAGGGCAGTGCAACACCGATGGAGCCATGCTTGATCGGGCCATTGGAAGCAAAGGTTGTCCCTAACCCCCCTATTTCGGTCATGCCCCACAACTCAATCAATGGGCAGCCGAAGCGCTGTTCGAACTCTTCCATCTTCGGGACAGGCATGGTCTGGCCACCGACGGTACAGCAGCGCAATGACGACAAGTCGTAGTTATCGAGGTCCGGGTGGTTGAGCATGAACATGTACATGGTGGGCACACCTTCAAACAAGGTTGCTCTGTGATCCTGGA
>JAPKDN010000841.1 GCA_028822575.1 Alphaproteobacteria bacterium
CCGGGCACCAGAGAGCGGTACCGGCTTATCAATTGGGTAAAGGCCGTTGGTCCGGCGGGCCCCGCTGGCAGGAAGAAGGACAGCGCGGCGTCCAAAGGTACGCAGATAGTGCTGCATGCCAAAGCATGCACTACCGCGTCAATTTTTAGCGGTTTTCCGGGGTCGACGAGTTGGGCGGTGATCGGAAAAACGACTTCGTTACTATAGCCATAGCTTTCCTGGCCAAACAGGCTAAACCGTTTTGGTATCGGCCATTGCCAATTCAACGCGCCGAGATTCGATGCTGTCTTGATTTCAAGATCTGGCGGAAATCCGGCGTCACCGGGCGTGCGCCAATATATTTTCCAACCTTCGGCGAGCTTGAACTGAAGCCCGAGTGGAACCGTTGTCGCGTCGCCCGTCCCGGCGGCAGCGCTGACCAATCGAATATCCGCCATCTGGGTGCGAGCCCAATCAGACGCGCCATCAACGGCGTTAGCGGATGACCATGCCATCGTCAGCCCCGCGATCAAGCCAGCGGTGGTGACAAAAAACAGAAAAATCAACCGTACCAATTTGGCTATCATTCACGCGCTCCGCACAGGGCCCTTGCTCTTGATGCTCCAGAATATAGTGGAGGCCGGCTGGGAAAACGGTCACAATCACGACACTAGAAGTGTTCTGAGGGCGACTAGGCCCGTTGAACATAGCACGCTGGGTGGTTTTGGGAGCATGCGTGTGAATCATGGCTAGCGAGAACCCATATGATGGTGACGCCTACTTGACTGGCCAGTTGTTGCTAGCGATGCCAAGCATGCGGGATCCGCGTTTTGCCCGCTCAGTCATTTATATGTGCGCCCATGGCGAGGATGGTGCCATGGGGTTGGTGATTAATCGGCTGATTGGGGCTTTACCCTGCGTGGATCTGTTGGCACAACTCGGTATCGCGTTCGATCCGGCATGCTCAATAATACTGCCGAGCGTCCATTTCGGCGGGCCCGTGGAAGCCGAACGCGGCCTTGTCCTGCACAGCACCGATTATTTGCGTGACGACTCGATGCTGATCGATGCCACCATGGCTCTGACGGCGACGGTCGATATCGTTCGGGATATTGCCGAAGGCCAGGGCCCCAACGATGTCGTCCTGGCTCTTGGGTATGCGGGATGGGGACCCGGTCAACTCGACGGGGAAATTCAGGAAAATGCCTGGCTTAGCGTCCCGTCCGATCGACTTCTGATTTTCGACGATGATATAGAGACAAAATGGGACCGTGCCATGGCAAAAATCGGCGTCGACGCCGCCTTGTTGTCCACACAGGCCGGGCGGGCCTGACCACTCAGATGCGGGATCCATCCCTAACTAATTCGAACTATCGCCCTCGTTGTAGGTCCGCTCGTATTCGAGAAGGGCTTGCTTACGTTCTACTCCCCAACGATATCCAGTCAGGCGCCCGTTAGCGCCGATCGCCCGGTGACAGGGGACTAGCAACGCGACGGGATTACTGCCGCAAGCACGACCGACGGCGCGCGCAGCGCTTGGTCTGCCAATCGCCTGGGCGAGTTCTCCGTAAGAGCGAGTCTCACCATAGGGAATATCGCTGAGCACTTGCCAAACCTGGCGCTGAAAGGCCGTTGCCTGGACATCGAGCGGCAACCGAATGCTGGGCTCGCACCCTTCCAAATGAGCAACGACCGTATCAAGCATATCGCCAAGACCTTCGTTGTCACGATGCAGTTCGGCCTTGGGAAAATCATGCTCCAGTTTGGTCGATAGCACCGCTTCATCATCACCCAGGGCAACAAAACAAACCCCCTTGCCGGTGGCACCGACCAAGATCAAACCGAGTGTGCTGGCCCTCGTCGCGAAGGCGATGACCGCGCCCGCGCCACCCCGCCCATAGGTTGCCGGCGTCATCCCCAGCTGCCCCTTGGACTTTTCATAGAGACGGCTAGAAGATCCATAGCCCGCGCCATACAGCGCCGGGGCCACGGGCTCTCCCGCGCGCAGGTTTTCCTTGAGGCGCGCAAGTCGGATCGAATCCCAGTCTTGTCGCGGCGTCATACCC
>JAPKDN010000842.1 GCA_028822575.1 Alphaproteobacteria bacterium
AACCAACGCGAGGTCCGACGTGAATTCGCCCTCCGCCGCCACATGGCGCTGGTGGATACCGGTGCGCTGGACGATCCAGTCATGCGACGTATCTATTTTTTCGGCGAGTTCGGCATTGGTCAGGATACGCTCCGGTAGATAGGAGCCGCATCCGATAATCAGAGATCGACGCGTGCTCACAATACCGCAGCTTTCTCAACGTCTTCGCCATCCTTAATCGTGTGTAGCACCGCCAACTCCTCTTTGACCTTATCGAGAAAACCGTACCGAGCCATATCGGCGGCCACCCCGATGGCATTGGCGAAACCGAGGGCGTCTGTACCCCCATGACTTTTTACAGCGATCCCATTCAAACCAAGAAAAACCGCCCCATTGTACCGCCTTGGGTCAAGACGATCGCGCAATTGACCGATCGCCGAGCGACATAAGAGATAACCAAACTTAGTTAACAAGGTGGATTTGAAAGATTCCCGCAAATAATGGCTGAACATCCTTGATGTGCCTTCAGCGGTCTTCAACGCGATATTGCCGGAGAACCCATCCGTAACCACAACGTCGACGGTCCCAGCTGTTATGTCGTTACCCTCGACAAAGCCATAAAAGTCCATTGATGCTTCGACTTTCCGCAAAATCGCCGCAGCTTCGCGAAGCTCCTCATGGCCTTTCTGCTCCTCGCTGCCGACATTAAGCAAGCCCACCGTGGGCCGATCCAGCCCAAGCACCAGGCGCGCGAAAATTTCACCCATGATTGCGAACTGAACAAGATTGTTCGTATCACACTCAATATTAGCGCCAAGATCGAGCATGCAGCTTTCACCGCGCATAGTGGGGAAAAAACTGGCGATTGCCGGGCGATCGATCCCAGGGCACATCCGTAAGCCGATTTTCGACATCGCCATGAGCGCTCCAGTATTGCCAGCGGAGACGACCCCGTCAGCCGTGCCGTCGGCTACAAGGTCGATCGCCATGCGCATGCTGGATTTTCTCCCAGCGCGGAGCGCCACTGATGGTTTCTCTGCAGCGCCCACCATCTGGTCGGTGTGAAGTATTTCGTGGCTCGCGTTTTTAAGACGTTTGGTTGCGCCGATAAGCGGTCGCAGTTTTTCTTCATCCCCGACAAGGATCAATCGCATGTCGGGCAATCGTTCAATCGCGATCTCCGCCCCGTCAATCACCAGTCCGGGAGCTCGATCGCCGCCCATCGAGTCGAGGGCTAATGTGATCTGCGATGTCATATCTACCGGAGGTTTATTTGAACCGTAACCATTTGACGAAGGGCATTCCTTATAGCTGGCGAAGAACCGAGACCGTAACACAATTCGCCACTGGTGCGACAATCAAACCCCGCAGTCACTCGCGGCGTCTGGTAAATGGGGCTCCTTTCATGCCCCGTTGGCTCAATCATTCGAAGAATCATCGCGTTGTTCGCGGTTCTGTCTATGCGCGACCAAGCCAGCAAAAGGATGATTCGAGGGAACCTCGACATGCCTCCCCTTCGCCGCATAGGTGACCGCTCCCTCGTCCAGACTGCCTATTTTGAGCAAAACCGGATCAAGGGCCAGTGAAAGGTTTTGCGCGACGACTTCCCCAACATCGATCCGATCTCCCTTGATCAATTCGGCATCAACCTCTCCTTCAATAGAATTCTCACGCAGGTTTTCCCAACCCACTTCGGTCGCAAATACTTCCACGACTGATTCGCTCACCGTAAAATTCATCACGTCCTCCGCCATGAAGACGATATCCGCATCAAGGGTTCCCACCACTTCAAAAACCCCTTCCGCTTTTCGACTAATTTTAAGCTTTGCCTCCAACGAGGGAATGTCAGTGATCAGAAACCGTCGAGCCAGAGCATCGCGTTCCTCGGCAGACGCAGTCATGCCTATCGAAAGATCCTTCTGACCAAGATTATCCAGACCGACAAATCGGCAAAATTCTCCAACGGTTGACGAATCCGTCATGGGGCCACTCCAACGAAGGTGTCGTCACCCGCGAGAATAGGCTCCAGGGGCATGTCGCGCAGCTGGTTATCCAGAGT
>JAPKDN010000843.1 GCA_028822575.1 Alphaproteobacteria bacterium
GCATAGCCCTCGCCAGGTCTGATCCACATAATGTCTTTGGAACTAACCACCGCGCCAGCTTGCAGCTCGTGGGCGGCCGCGATCGAGCGCCGGACTGGTGTCTCGCTATCCCGCTCTACCTGACGGGGCGCGAGGTCTCCGGCGCCCATCAAAACCTCGGCCTCGCGAATCGCCTTGACCAGATCCGCCATCATCGCCGGATCGGCGGAAAGCTGATGGTCGCGAAAGTTCGAGTAGTTCCGGTCGAGGGTGAAATGCTTTTCGATGATCCGCGCGCCGGCCGCGATCGCCAAGGTCGCCGCTTGGGTCCCTAGCGTGTGGTCCGAATAACCGATGGTCGCGTTTTCGCCAAAGCGTTTGTCCAAGCGTCGCACCGCGCCGAGATTGGCATCCTCTGGGGCGACCGGATAGGCCGACACGCAATGCAAAAGCGCCATTTCCGGTCCATTGACCCGCCCGGCACGGATCTTATCGACCGTGGCAGCGACCATCGCAATCGCCGGCTCGTCGGCGAATCCCGTCGAGATGATCACCGGTTTGTCGGTACCAGCGACGAAATTGATCAGAGGGTAGAAAGTGTTGTCGCCCGAGGCAATTTTCAACGCATCCACGACACCATTCAGGAAAACGGCACTGGGCATGTCTAGTGGCGTGGAGATGAATTTGATTCCGCTCCACCGCGCACGCTCGGCGAGTTTCCCGAATTGATCCTGACTAAGCTCGAAACCTTTCATGCGCTCGAAACGTTCAACCTGTGAGGGCGCAACGAAGGTTTCTGTCTTGAAGGTTTGAAATTTAACCGCGTCAACGCCAGCCTCGGCGGCGCGATCAACCATTTCTCGCGCGACATCGAAGGAACCCTCGTGATTGTTCCCAATTTCAGCGATAACGATAACTTTTTCGTCGCTGTCCACATTCCCGATGCGCATGAAAGCTCCATAACCAGCCCGCTTGGTGTTTTTTTGGGGCAGGGAACCCCGGACCCAAGACTATAGCGTTTCTGGTATCATTCCATGGGCTAAAAATCAAAGAGCACAGCGTGATTGACTTTTGCCGGTCTCAAGCTTAAACGCCCCGCCATGCTTGACGTCCGTCGAATCAGGGTAGGTTGAAGGCCGTGCCGGAAACCGCCATCGCCATCATTGGGGTCGGATATGTCGGCCTCCCGCTAGCGTTTGCCCTGGCTGGGCATCACGACGAGGTCATCGCCTTTGATCTTGACCGCTCCAGAATTGAGGGTTTACGCGCTGGCGTCGACCGTAACGAGACCGATGACAAGTCTCTGGAGGCACCGGAGAGCTTGCGTTTCACCTCGGACGGGGCTGATCTCGCGAGAGCGAGCACCTATATCATCACGGTCCCCACGCCCATTGACGCGGACCGCCGTCCGGACCTGACTCCAGTACGCGATGCCTGCCGAAATATCGCGGGTGTCATATCCAAGGGCGATTTGGTCGTTCTCGAATCGACGGTTTATCCGGGCGTGACCGAGGAAGTTTGCGGGCCTCTGATCGAAGAAGTGTCGGGTTTGCGCCAAGGGATTGATTTTAGCCTTGGTTATTCGCCGGAACGTATAAATCCTGGCGATCAGAGCAATACGATCGAGTCAGTCATTAAGATCGTCGCGGGCCAAGACGCCGAAACGCTTGAGCGCGTTGCCGCCATATACGGGCCGGCGATCGGCGCGGGTTTGTTCCGGGCCCGCTCGATCCAGGTGGCCGAGGCGGCGAAGATCGTTGAGAACGTGCAACGTGATCTCAACATCGCTTTGATGAACGAATTGGGAATGATTTTCGACCGGATGGGTATCAGGACGTCCGATGTCATCGACGCTGCCGCCACAAAATGGAATTTTCAGCGGTTTACGCCAGGCCTCGTGGGGGGGCATTGCATTGGTGTGGATCCCTACTACCTGATTTCGAGGGCGGAAGGTCTTGGCTATTATCCGGAGGTGATTAGAGCCGCCAGGCGCTTGAACTCGGGGCTGGCTGATTATGTCGCTCAACTCGCGATGGATTTGCTGATCCAATCCGGACA
>JAPKDN010000060.1 GCA_028822575.1 Alphaproteobacteria bacterium
CGTCAAATCTAGCCTTCCGCGCTGTAAAGTCATGGTCCCTATCAACAAGCTCAAAATGACCGCATCGTTTTCCCTAACTGCGCCTTGCCCTGACTTGATGAAGGAAAAATCGTGTCAAAAATCAAGTTGGAGTGCCGGATTGCAGGTCGGCTTAGATTCAACGCTCCATGAAATGCCGGCCAATGAACTGCCGGTGGATCTGATTGGTCCCCTCCCAAATCTGGGTGATCTTGGCGTCGCGCATCAGTCTTTCGGCACGGTAATCCTGGATGTACCCGTACCCTCCGTGCAACTGCACGCCCTCGGTCGCGATGCGCATAGCCACGTCCGAGGCCCGCAGCTTCAACATTGAGGCCTCGACGCCGAAGTCGCTGGCCCCTCCATCCACCATCCTGGCGACCCGCCACAGCCATTCCTCAGTCAGCGCCAGGTCCGTCGCGAGATCCGCCAGAAGGAACTGGATGCCCTGAAACTCTACTATCCGCCGACCCGATTGACGGCGCTGGTTGATATAGGCGACCGCGTCCTCAAAGGCGCCGCGGGCGATACCAAGCGCGTGGGCGGCGATACTGGGGCGCGACTTGTTCAAGGATGCCAGCAAGATTGACAACCCGTCGCCCGGTTCCCCCAACAAATTGGTCATCGGCACCCGGCACCCGTCAAAGGCGAGCCCGCAGGTGGAAGCCGCCCGGTGACCCATCTTGCGTTCTTTGGTCAATGCCTCGAAGCCCGGCGTGCCTTTCTCAACGACCAGCGCTGTAATAGCTTTACGGTCACCCTCAATTCCATCCCATTTCCCAAAGACCAGTAGGAAATCCGCGACATCACCGTTGGAAATGAAGGTCTTCCCGCCGTCGATGACGATCTCATTGCCGTCGGCGCGGAACTTGGTCTTCATCCCCGTCGCGTCTGAGCCCGCCGTAGGCTCGGTAATGCACAAGGCACCAATGGCGCCCTCAGCAACCCGGCTCATGACCCGGGCTTGCAGATCATCGGAGCCGAAATCCAAAATCGGTTTCATGCCGTGAAAGGTGGTCGCCCAGATAATTCCCGTCGACGCGCACGCCTTGGAAATTTCGCGCACACAGGCAAGGTAAACCGCATAGGATAAGCCCAGCCCCCCCAGTGCTTCGGGCACAAACATGGCGTTCATGCCAAGCGCGTTCATGTCGGCGATATTGTCGGCCGGATAGCTCCCGGCGTCGTCATGGCCGGCGGCGCGGGGCGCGATCTTCTCGGTCGCGAGCTGTCGGACCTGGTCCAACACCATGGCTTCGTGCTCCGGCAGATCGATTGAGGCGTCAAGACGGTCAAGTACCCGCATATCAGCTATCCTTGAAGGTCGGTTTGCGCTTTTCCAGGAAGGCCGTGAGCCCTTCAATCGCGTCCTCAGTCTGGAAGGAGAGCGTGTTCAAATCCGCCTCAATTTTTAGCCCCTCGCCCACCGGCACGTCCAGGGCCCGCTGCACCGCCTCACGCGCAAAGCCGATGGCCGGGAGCCCAAACCGCGTGATCTCGCCAAGATAAGCCATGCCAGCCTCAAGCGCACCGCCACCCTCCAGGCCGACGATCCGGTTC
This sequence comes from Alphaproteobacteria bacterium, assembly GCA_028822575.1. The sequence continues at coordinate 1,579 of JAPKDN010000060.1, forward strand.
ACCAGACCGATCCGCTCTGCCTCTTCGGCACCGACAGTTCGACCGGTCAGCACCATATCCATTGCCCGGCCCTCGCCAACCAATCTGGGCAATCGTTGAGTCCCGCCATAGCCCGGGATCACGCCAAGCTTGATCTCCGGCAGCCCCATCTTGGCATTCGGCGTCGCGACCCTCAGATTGCACGCCGTCGCCAACTCCAGGCCGCCGCCGAACGCGAATCCATTGATGATCGCGAGCGTCGGTACCTTGAACGTCGAAAGTCGGTCGAAGGTCTGTTGTCCGCGTACCATGTCGGCCTTTTGTTGTGACAAGGAGCGGCCCATCAGCTCGGCTATATCGGCGCCAGCACAGAATGCCCGCTCGCCGGCTCCGATCAGGATCAAGCCACGCACATTTGAAGTTTCCACTTCATCTAATACACTAGAAATATCTTTCACTAATTTGAAAGATAGTGCATTTAAAGATTCCGGACGATTAATCGTGATAACCGCGAAGTCACCATTTTCACTTAAATCGATGGGCATAATCCTGCCTTTCTTAAAGACGAATAAATATTATTTCAGCCCGCGCCGGACGACGGAGAATGGGTTTCGGTTTCTCGACCTCACCCTGGCTCGATAAAACGCACTGGCGCCGGTTTTATCGAGCCTGCCTTGGCCCATTCCGCCAGCTCGCGTTTCAGAATCTTACCACTGGCGGTGAGTGGAAAGTCTTCCAACTCAAGGAAAAATTCTGGCATGTCATATTTCGACAGACCGAGATCGAATAGATGCCGCAACAACTCATCCGCCGAAGGCGCGGCCTCGCCGGCGGCCAACACAGACAGGCAAACCCGCTCGCCCAGTCGCTCATCCGGGACAGGAAATGCCGCGGCCTTGGAAACGCCAGGATGTTTAATCGCCAGGCCTTCGATCTTCGCCGGGAAGATATTGTGGCCACCACGGATGATCATATCCTTCAGGCGCCCAACGACATGCAGGTTTCCTCGATCGTCCATCATGCCCAGGTCACCGGAAAGGAAATCACCCGTCACGTTGAACGAGTCTTCGGTGGCGGCCTGATTGTCGAAATACCCGAGCATCAAGCATCCCCCCATACCACCGATTTGGCCGATGGTCCCAGCTGGCACCTCGATGTCCGGGTTCTCCTGTTCATAAATTCGGATGCCATAGGCCTTGCCGCCGGTCCCACAGGTCGAGCAAACGGTCTCAGCATCGTCTTGGGGGTGGGTGTATTGGTGAGAGGAATTCTCGCTCATCCCGTAGATGTTCTGCTGCTTGATGCCCTGCGCTAGTAAAGCCTCGGCGGTCGCCGGCGGTATCGGCGCGCCAGCCATATAAAACAGAGTAACCGCCCCAAGTCTGTCGATTCTCCGGGCCTTCTGCTCGGCCAGCATGTCCATTGCGTGGGTGGGCACCCCCATCACATAGGTCGCACCGCTTTCGATGACCCAGTCGAGCTTTGAGAAGCCTGGCGGTGGGTCATCAACCACCAACTCCATGCCTGCGACCATCGCCTGTCCCACCGCCACCCAGGCGATGTGGTGGCTCAAAGGTGACAGTGTTAGCAGGGTGATGGCCTCATTATGACGCCAATCGGCAACAAGGTCTCGGCAGTTGGCCAGTAATGTGTTGTCGGAATGCATCACGCCCTTCGGCGTGCCCGTAGTACCCGAGGTAAAGGCGAGATAGGTTACCTTGTCGGGATTCAACACCGCCGGGGGCCCAGCCACGAAATCCTTGCCAAGGGAGGGCATGTCTTCGCCAATCCGATGCCCAGATGGCAAACGATAGATCTTGCAAATCCTATCGAAACCAGCGAGCGAGGCGAACATGTCCACTGTCGTGGCGTCGGCGCCATAGTCTTCCTCGATAAATAGTGCGCTGGCGCGGATCCGGTCAACGATGCCGAGGACTTCCTCGACGGTATGGTTGCGATGCAAGGACGGGTTGCAGACATAGCCGTTGCGCGAACAGGCCAGAAACACAACCAACGCTTCAAGCCGATTCGACATCCAAAGCGAAACTCGCTCGCCCTCGCGAAGCCCGCTTGCAGCCATATCCGCCGCCACCGCATCGGTCCACTCCTTCAGCTGGCACCAGGTCAGGCGCCGGACGCCATCCCGTGCTGCCCAGGCATCCGGACGCGCCACTGCGTGCCCGGCCACCAGTGAGTAGAACGTGTCCCCGGTCCACACCCCGCTTTCATAATAGCGGCGCGCGGCTTCCGGGTCGTGCAGGGTCAGCAAGCGGCTCATCGAGTGCTCCGACTCAGTGACCGAAAGTCTGTGGATCAGGCTGCCGGCGTTCTCGGAACGAAGCGCCAAGCTCCTTGGATTCCTCGCTTTCGAGATATTGCCGCAACAGAAGGTCATGGGCGACTCGGGCCAATCCACCGACCCCCCCATGGCGGGCATTGAATGCACCCTTGATCGCCGCCAGCGCGACCGCACCCCGGTCCGCGACGATCAACGCCATGTTCCGGGTTTCCTTGGCCAATTGATCATCGGGCACCACCTTGTTGATCATACCTATATCCATGGCCTCCTGGGCCGACAGCCTGGGGTTCATATACCAGAGCTCCTTGGCTTTCTTCTTGCCAACCAGATCCTCCAGATACCAAGTGCCGTACCCGGCGTCGAAAGAGCCCATCATCGGGCCGACCTGGCGGAAAACCGCACTTTCCTTGGCGATGGTAAGATCACAGCAGACCTGCAATACATTGCCGCCGCCGACCGCATAGCCATTGACGCTGGCGATCACCGGTTTTTGTAGCTTGTCGATCGCCTCGTACATCTCAAGCGTGGGAAGCACGCCAGCATAGGCTAGGGTCTTTTCCATTCCATCCTTGCGCCCACCGATGCAAAAGAACTTGTCACCAGCCCCGGTGATGACGAGCACCCTGGTTCGGGTTTCGCGCCGCATCAGCTCGATACAGTCGCGGACCTCATGACAGGTCGTTTCGGTGAACATGTTGCCATCATCGGGACGGTTGAGGGTGATGGTGCCGACCGGCCCGTCTTCTTCGTAAAGGATGGTCTCGTAGCTCACGGATTGGCTCCCCTAAAAGTCCCGATACTGAAGCATGATTCTGGCCCTAAGATCCCCTGCCCGGAACGCTTGGGCAAGATCGGGGCTTGCGAAAGTCCCCCTGGTCCAGGTTCTATCATATATCGGCGCTCTCACCCCTTCACAGGAGTTCTCACATGGCCCAGGCCCGCCACGACAATCTTCGCATCGACGAGAATCGGCTTTGGGCGTCCCTGATGCGCTCGGCCGAGATGGGCCCTGGTGATGCCGGCGGCATACGCCGCCTGGCACTGAGCGACGAGGACAAGGAGATGCGGGACGAGTTTGTCGCCTGGTGCGAGGCCTCGGGCTGTAGCGTCACCATCGATCAGGGTGGCAGTATTCGCGCCCGGTATGAAGGCACCGAGGACCTGCCCCCAGTCCTGATCGGCAGTCATCTGGATACCCAGGTCGCGGGCGGTCGTTTTGACGGCATTCTCGGCGTGCTAGCGGGCTTGGAGATCATCCGCACCCTTTCCGACGCCGGGATCCGCCCGCGCCGCCCAATCGAGGTGGTAAACTGGACCAACGAGGAAGGTGCCCGTTTTTCACCGCCCATGGCCGCCACACGAGTTTTCTCGGGCGAGCATGACATCGAGTGGCTACACGGCCTCACCGACGATGACGGCATAACCTTCAAGGACGAGCTAGAGCGCATCGGCTATCTCGGCACCGCCGACGCGGGCAACAGGCCGATCGACTCCTACTTCGAGCTGCATATCGAGCAGGGGCCCGAGCTTGAAGCGAAGGACATCCATCTCGGCATCGTGGTCGGCGGCTACACCACCTATGGCCTGATCGTGAATTTCACCGGCACGACTGCGCATTCCGGGCCAACGCCCATGGCTAAGCGAAGCAACGCCCTGGTCGGGGCCGCCAAATTGATCGACGCGGTGAACGATATCGGCTGGAAGCACGCGCCAGTCGGCAAATCCACCTCCTCGCGCCTGACGATTTGGCCTAACAAGCCGGGCATCCTGCCGGCCGCCGCCGAGGTTACGTTGGATGTACGCCATATTGACCCCGCCACCACCGAGGCTATGCGCCGCGATGTCCACGCCGCGCTCTCCAAGGCCGCCAAGGAGGCGCAAGTTGGCTTCGAGATCGTTTCAGACTGGGTGTTCGGCGATGTTGCCTTCGACGACGATCTGACAGCGCTGGTTCGGCAAACCGCCGGCGACCTCGGTGTCTCAGCCATGGATATCCCCAGCCAGGCTGGGCACGACGCCTATTGCGTCGCCGACGTGGCCCCGGCGATCCTGTTGTTCAGCCCCTGTATCGACGGCATCACCCATAACGAAGCCGAGGATATCGTGCCGGAAGACACCTGGCCGTCCGTCAACGTGCTGCTGCACGCAGTACTAAGGCGCGCGGATCGGGTGTGATCAGGCGCGTTCAAACAGAGATTTTGTCATCCCGGCGAAGGCCAGGCCCTATTCCCGCGGGATTGGGGCCTTCGTCAATGCCCAAGAACGAGTGGCTCTATCAAAAAGATGATTGAAAGACCGTACATGCGGCCCAGGCAGACGAATGGGTCCCGGCCCTTACCAGGATGACAATAACTTTTCGAGGGAGCGCGCTAAAGCCTACGGCCCGCTTGCCTCACCCACGACGTCCCCGCACCACCCGTCGCGCCAGCAAAAGCTGAGGCTCCTGCTCCGCCATTCGATCCCGACAAAGACGCCGCACATCAGACACGGTTTATCACGCGGCAAACACCCTTGAACCCATCTTTCGCTGGGGCGACGGTAAGGCTTGGATTAGAGGGTGCGAATCGACGAGGGACGGTTAACGGCGAACGTGACCCTGTGCCGCCCCTATTCCGCGGCTTGCAGCGCCTCAGGTTCGAGCTTCGGTTGAAGCTGCCGTGCCTTGGCTTCGATCGTGGGGAGCATGCTTCGGATGATGTCCTCGTCCAGGTCGCGGGCGACATCGGGATAGCCGGCGGCCTCAATCATCGTTCGGAGTTTGCCGGCCTTGAGAACATCCATGGTCCACTCAAGCGGGTCCACCACTACGGTCTTGTCCCAGTAGTAGCGCAGGTTCTTGTTGCGTGGGCCATAGTGATAATGCGGCTGTAGGCGGAAGCAGTCGAAGGCCAGGATCTCGGTTTCCTCAGAATATTCATGGCTTGGGCTGCCACAAAGATCGCTCATCACATGGATCGCCAAGCCCCCGTCATCACCCAAGGTGCGCAGCTCAAGGCCAAAGCGGATATTGCCTGCCTCGAAGATGTGGTCACCGCGCTTGTGCTTGACCAGTTGGATGCTGTTGCGGAACTTCTCGCGCCCAGCGGCCTCAACCTCGACCGAAGCAGCGGCGACTTTCTCCATGTCCAGCGACGCGGCAATCTCATCGAACCCGCCCCGGACAAGCATCGCCGGCAGGCGCTCGCGCAGTTGGCGAGCGGTCCAGCCGAAGGGGTTGCCGTCGGCGATCGGGTCGATCTGACAGACCCGAGCCTCGCCGTCCGGCGCGTAGGTATAGCTTCGCTCCGCATGGAAGCAGTTGAACAGCAACAGGTTGGTCTCTTGGCCGTCCACGTCACCACGGACCTGGATGATCACGCCCTGGTCCGCGTGATGCTGAATGTTGGCGTCCCATTGTTCGTGCCAGACGGCAAAAAATACCGAACCGGCCTCGATTTTCGTATAATCCGAGCGCATGGCGTTCTCTTTCAAATGTCGCGGTGGGTGATCCCCATAGTGGCCCGCGAGGAAGCTTAAGAACAAATTCTACCCACGATACCCCTTGACGGGCAATTGTTCAGTGCACAACACGGTTCCGATGGCGTCGAACGCGCGTGTTTTTATCGTTCCGCGATCGCCCCTAGGGCTCTAAGAGTCATGAAGATCAAATTCCAAAGGGAGGCTTGTCATGATCCATGAACTTCGCATCTATCACTGCGTTTCCGGTCGCCTACCGGCGTTACTCAACCGGTTCGACACCATCACGTTAAAGCTTTGGGACAAGCACGGTATCAAGCAGGCCGGCTTCTGGACCACCGGCATCGGCGAGTCCAACCAGACGCTCTACTATTTGCTAGAATGGGAATCACTGGCTGACCGCGAGAAGAAATGGGATGCCTTCGCCGCCGACCCAGAATGGCACGAAAAGCGGGCCAAAACAGAGGAAGACGGCGCCATTGTCGCCTCAGTCAATAACCAAATTCTGATCCCCACGAGCTTTTCGTCGGTTAAGTAGACAGCTGCGGAGCCATTGGCTCCTATCTAGTCGATGTCCCCGCGTTCACGCACAACCATCCAGATTTGAAAATTTGTCATCCCAGCTAAGGCTGGGATGACAATATTTTAGGCCATTAATGGGAAAGTCCTGTCACTTCCTACCCCCGCCCCCCTACTCTCCCAGCATTTTGTAACGGTACCCATCACCACCGGACGCGCTCACGACGTGGCCCATGGTTGGCGACGAGAAATGCGCGGGACATAACAAGGTACTAGTATCAGCGACCCGTTCCAGCATCGCTATCCTGGTCTTCGCCGACTGTTCCGGGTTCTCACAGGCACGGCACGACCATTCCGGGCGAACCAATTGTAGTGGATGATGGATAGCATCGCCAGTCATCAGCGCGGTCTCGTCGCCTGATTTCAGATTCAGCATCACATGGCCCGGTGTGTGCCCCGGAGACGGCTCGATCCACATGCCATCATCGATCTGGTGGTCGTCCTCGACGATAAGCGCCTGACCAGCCTCGACGATCGGGAGCACGCTGTCTGCAAAGACCTGGGGAACCGGCACATTCTCCTTGTTGTCGTAGCGGGCTTTCCAGAGCTCGTATTCATTCCGCGAAAAGATATATTTAGCGTTGGGAAAGGTCGGCACCCAGCGCCCGTCCACCAGCATGGTGTTCCAACCGACATGGTCTACATGCAAATGCGTGCAGAGGACGAAATCGATCTCCTCTGCCTTCACACCGGCATCTTCCAGGGTCTTCAGATACGGCAGATCCTGCATGTGCCAGCTCGGCCGAGCCGGGCGTTCCTTGTGGTTGCCAACACAGGTATCGACCAGAATATTGTGATGCGCCGTCTTTATCACATAGGACTGGATGCACAGCGTGACCATCATGGTTTCCGGGTCGATGAACCGGGGCATCAGCCAGTCCCGATGTTTCTCTACCACCGCCATGTCGCAGTCCGGAAAGAAAGATTGCACCTCAAAGATTGGCACTTCGCTCTCGATGACGCGCCTGATTTCCAAATTTCCCAACTTATGCATGTTGCGTTCCTCCTGATAGTCACATTGCTTGTTGATGACAAATTAGCACCACCAATCGCGGCCGGCGAGCAATGGGCGACCCTATGGGATAGTCAGTGGAACCGCGGAATTCTCTGGGCATATGGTTTGCTGATTTGGAATGATGGTCGCTCTTCCATCCGATCTGAGAAGGCAGAAAGATTGGGATGCTTGTCGCGCCAATCCAGCTTACCGGCCCGCACCTCGAGATAGCCAAGCGCACAGGCCGCCGTGATATCGGCGACCCCCATGGCATCGCCGACGAACCAGGCCCGCTCCCCCAACAGCTCCGACAGCCGGGCAAGGCCCGCCACGATCTTGGCCTTTTGGCGGGTTACCCAGTCGGTGCTGCGCAACGACGGCTCGCGGTTTCCCTCCAACGCGATCAACACAACGGCGTCACAAATCCCGTCGGCCAGAACCTCAATCTTACGATGCTCCAACCGCTCCATCGGGTCGCCGGGAAGCAAGGAAGGTTTGGGAAAAACAACTTCCAAATACTGGACGATGACCGAACTGTCGTGGATCACTTCGCCATCGTCGAGAAGGAGAATTGGGATCTTACCCAACGGATTACTCGCCGGCGCCACGGTGTCCGGAGCCCAGGGGATGTCCATGACAATCTCATGTTCGACCCCCTTCTCGTTCAAGGCGACCCGCGCCTTGCGGGCGTAAGGGCTGGGACTAGCAATGACCAGTTTCATGGCGATAGCTCCGAACGGTCAGAGAATCAGTGCGCCAGCAGAACCGGCAGCCGCGCTTCGCGCAGTATATCGCGCGTGGCGCCGCCGAACATGACCTGCGTGATTCGACTTTGGGTATAGGCACCCTTCAACAAAAGATCCGCGCCAAGCACTTGGGTCTCATACAGGATCTGATAACCGAATTCGGCCTTGGCCTTGCCGGTCGCGTGAAGGTGCGCAGCAACACCATTGGCCGCCAGATAATCCCGGACTTCGACGCCATCCGGGCCATCAACGAACCAATCCTCGATCGCAATCACGTGCACCTCACGAGCCTTGCGCAACAGGCTCATCGAATGGCTAATAAGACGCGATGTTTCGCTGCTGCGGTTCCAGGCGATGGCGATGGCCTCGCCGACGGGGCGAGCCCAATCACGCGGCGAGACCAGCATTGGCCGCCCACTATCAAATAAAAGCTGCTCCATCGCCGTCGCCGCGTTTTCGGCCAGCGCCTCGCGCGAGACAATGGAAAGGTCGTAAACCCGGGAAACCCGTCCCAACTCAATCCAGGATGTAAGCGGCCGGCTCTCAACCGTGAAGCGGGCCAAGTCCTCGGTACGGCCAAGCTCACCCAGCCGACTTTCCAGCACGCTCATGGCGCATTCGATCTCGCGGGTGACCCGGCCTTCGGGACTGGCAAAACTGGTCAGTCCCCAACTCATGGGATCGATGATGTGATCGTCGGTACGGGGCTGATACAGCTGCACGCGCAATGCCGCATCGAAGGCCACCGCGATTGACAGCGCCGCTTCATAGGGCAAGTGCGGAATACCGCTGGCCGTCGCCGGAAGAAGTAACCGTTTCATCGTATTTCCCCCTTCGATCGCCCCCTCATTCGTTCATCCCGGGACCGGCATCATTGCCTTTGCTAAGCCCTCCACGATCGTAAAGCAGAAGCCAGGCTTAGCAAAACTGTATCGACAGTCCCTTAATTCTTAGTCCGTTACGATGATCGGCTCCAACGCCGCCTTGCCCAGCAAAAGGTCCGATCCCTTTTCACCGATCATCATGGCGGCCGCGTTCAAATTAGCCGACAACATGGTCGGCATGATCGAGGCGTCGATAACCCTCAGCCCATCCAGCCCCTTCACTTTGAGCCGGTCATCGACCACAGCGGTGGAGTCACTGTCGGGGCCCATGCGACAAGTTCCCATGACATGATAG
>JAPKDN010000844.1 GCA_028822575.1 Alphaproteobacteria bacterium
GAGCGGGTGACATTCAAGGGCCCTCGTGATTTGAAGAAGCGGCCCTCGTGCTCGATCCGTCGCACCTTGTCCGGGTCGGCGAAAATCGCCTTCTCCCGGTCCATCACCACCGCATCCTCATCCCAGGAATGCCAAAGTTTCTGGCACACCTCCATGAACTCATGGGCGCGTTCATAGCGGGTATCAGCGGCTTGGCGTACCTCGCCGTAATTGGCGGCCTGGTTACTGTTGATAGAGGTGACCACGTTCCAGCCGGCCCGCCCCTCGGTCAAGTGGTCGAGCGTGGCCCAAAGTCGGGCCGCATAGAAAGGATGGCTGTGGCTGACGGAAAATGTCGAGGCAACGCCGATCCGCTCGGTTGCCGCCGCCATATAGGACAAAAGCGGGATCGGGTCATGCTCCGGCGCCTGGGTCGCATTTCGCAAGGCGGGGCCCATATCGCCGCCATAGGTGTCGGCGATGTAGTTAAGGTCAGCGAAGAAGACCGTATCGAACAGGCCACGTTCACAAACCTTCGCGATGTGCTGATACAGCGCCGGACGGCTCCAATCGTACCCAGCCTCGGCGGTCTTCGGATGCCGCCACATGCCCAAGCTGTGATAAGTCGGCCCATGAACCAGGAACTGAGCAAGGTGCATCATGCGACCGGATGCGCTCCCCGCCCTGGGTTTGGCTTTTTTCTGGGGCGCGGTCGATTTTTGGGGTGTTTTCTTTTGAGTCGCCATGGTGTGGTTCCGATAAGGATGTCGTGGAGTAGATCAATCGCGCTCGATATTACCGTCGGCGGCGCCAAATGAAATCCCTTTGGAGGGACATGTCGGCAATGAAGTGGGGCGGCGGCGGCCTAAAACGACGGGTCCATGCGCAGCCATTTCATACGATCACCGCTTTTAACGGTGATATCAACGACCTCTCCGTCGCGTAGGACCTTCAATGGAACCTCTACCCCAACTTCGCCAAGCGCCCAGATCAGGCGGAAAAATCGCTCCATTCTGCGGACCGGTTTATCGCCGACGCCGAGCATGATATCGCCCTTGCGAAGTCCTGCGGCCGCGGCAGGGCCATCGGTCGCGACACGGTTCACCATGAGCACGCCCTTGGCTTCAATGGGATAGACGCCGATCCACGGTCGCGTGGATTCGGCGGAGTAACCGAACGTTAACAAGTCGGCGAGGATCGGCTTCAACAAATCGATCGGCACGAACAGATTGCCCGGCGGTCCGCCGCCCTCACCAGAAATATCGCGAATGATCAACGAGCCCACGCCAAGTAATTTACCATTCTGACCGAACAGCGCCGCACCTTGAAATGATCTCAGCGGCGGGGTGGTGAAAATCCCGCTATCAAGCAAATATTCCCAGGAACCGGCAAAGGGTCGGCGGCTGACAACCAGTGCCATGGTCGCGTTGTCATCGCCCCCACTACCCGCCGCGACCACGTAATCAGCTTCCGAGAGTGACGCGGAATTTCCCAGTGTCGCCGGCATCTTGCCGAGCGGTTTCGTGGCCCGGAGCAAACCAAAACCGGTTGCGTGATCATAGGCCAAGAACTTCGCGGGCACTGGCTGGTCCGTCACATCCAATACGTTGATTTCGCTAGCTTCAAGAATGAGATACCCGATGGTCAGGACCAGCCCGTCATCACCAATCAAAATTCCGTTTCCGGTTCTTTGAGTGCCAAGCATGCGCGCGGTTCGCGCGTTGGTCGGCACGGAGGCGGTGATGGTGACGACCGATCTCAGCGGATCGACCGGCTCGGCTGTTTGGGCGCTGGATTGCGCCTTCGGCCAGCTCGCCAGCAGCAACCCAAGGGCGATGGCCGCGAAAACTCCAGGAACCGGCACAGAACGGTTTTTTTTCGGCTCGTTGACCGTCGCATGACTTTCCCCCTGATTGGGATAACCATAACAGACGTAAGCATGGTCCAAGGTCAAGCCAAATGCCGTCGACGGTTCGGCGCGCATGATAGAGGCACGATCTCGCGATCTGTGTTAATATTCAGGGATTCGGGCGGACTTATCAGGGTCG
>JAPKDN010000845.1 GCA_028822575.1 Alphaproteobacteria bacterium
TTGAAGGTCCGTTGACTATTATTCTACACAGCCGCGGTGGGCGACTCATCCCAAGCAGAAATTACTAGATCGCCCTTGATTAAGGTCCGGTGCATAACGCGAGCCTGGGAGTGATCGACTGGCGCACGGGCATGCATAGTGCAACGGTTATCCCACATCAGCAAATCTCCCGCCCGCCAATCGCTATGTGTCCAAGTCAAGGAGTCATGCGACGCGGCATCCCAAAGCTTTGCCAGCAGCGCTTCACTATCCTGATCATTCAATTCGACGATGTAACTTGATGGCCATTCGTAATGACGGCCGAGATAGAGTGCCCGCTTCTCGCTAACGGGGTGAATACGGACAAGAGGATGGCTAGGTCCGGTTATGTCGTGCCGTGTTTTTGGGGGGGTCTTCGTGGGTCGCAGTTTGGCTGACGTATTGCGGTGGTCATCATGGACACAGTGCTTCCCTTCAATCGCCGCCTTAAGCTCTTCCGACAAATTTTCGTAAGCAAGATACTGGTTATTGAATGAAGTCTCTCCACCCCCATCAACAGGTACGGCATGCGCGTGCAGCAAGCTACCGGTCGGCGGAACCTCGACATAGGAGTTGTCAGAATGCCATTTCAAGCTCAAGCTGCGATCGGCTTCGGAGATAACTCCTGCATTGCCCTTTGAATCGACGTTCGAAATTATTGAGATACCAGGTCGGGTCGCGACTCGGTCATTCTCTCCTGGTTTGACGCCCGCCTCCAAAAAGAAATCCCGCGATTTAGCGGCCTGCTGGCCGCCGAACAACTCCGCGGTCGCGAGCAACTGATCGTCATCCAATTTCAGTCCACGGAAGAGTAGAACCAGGTGATCCCCCCAAATCTGGACAAGCCGATCGCGCACCGCTTCTGGCACCGGATGAGCAAAATCTATCCCACGAACTTCGGCGCCCAGCACGTCGCCAGATGGGATGACTTCGATTGCGGATAATGTATTGAGTTCAATCATACGATCCGATTTTCTCGCGACAAATTTCTGTAATGTATTTTCGGCGCGGCGAGTGAAATACCTGAGCCATTCTAACAATATCGCGGCGCTGGGATCAAACTGGGCTTTCTCCCGTAAGAGCTCCCAGCCCGCATACTTGGTTCGGTTTAGCCTGATCCGCCTCCAGCTCGCTTCTCGAAGGCCTCGAAGGCATAAACCCGTAAATCAAAGGTGGAAAGTGATCCAAGCACCAGTACTTTCGTCGGGACTGCGCATATAGGGATAAGAATGAAACAAACCCATAGTGCTGAAAGCACTCATTAGATTATGAAGAAAATTCCGTTCGAATTTATCCACAACCAATCTGATCGCTGCCACGAAGGGAGAACCAACCGCCCAAAGTGAATGTTTGTGGCTGCGTAGGATTAGGCCGTTGTATTCGGACGATGAATTACGACAGCACCTCTAAACCGCCGGGGAGGATAACCCATGAGTAAGACACCGATATCAAAGCCGTTCAAGTCGGCTTTCCAGACCCAAGTGCCAGAATCAGTTTGCTTCAATCGGGATTCGGTTTCCTCCCAGAGTCGGATGTCCATGGCCCATGGGTTTCCAGATCTCAGCCAGTGGTAACCATCCTCAAGTGTCGGAAACTCCACGGGCACGGGTGGCGCTGGCGGAGCTTGCAATCGCTCGAGTGAAGGTTCCGGCGCGATATCCACCATAACGACTCGCTGAACGCGATCTGGGTTTCCCGCTGCATAAAGGATGGAATGCCAACCTCCCATAGAACAACCAACAAGGGTAAATTTTTCGAGATCATTCAAGGATATGAATTCAGAAAGGTCTTCGACGAATCTGTCACGCGCGTAACCATTATTCGCCCATTCACTGTTCCCATGACCGCGTTGGTCGATTGCGAACACGTGATATTCGCCGGAGGCAAACTCCGCGAACTCTCTCCATGACGCAGCCGAATTTGTATGACAGTGTAGGCAAAGTAAAACCGGAGCGCCTTTTTTCCTCCATTCATATTATGCGAGAAAGAGGCCATTTATATGCATTGTC
>JAPKDN010000846.1 GCA_028822575.1 Alphaproteobacteria bacterium
AAACAGTGCTGTTGAACTTGGATCGCGACCTAAAGCGCGTGGTATTTGGACAGGACAAGGCGATCGAGGCCTTATCCAGCGCTATAAAGCTCTCCAGGGCGGGACTTCGCGAGCCGGAAAAGCCGATTGGTAACTATCTTTTCTCGGGTCCCACCGGCGTGGGCAAGACCGAGGTTGCACGGCAACTGGCGGCTGTGTTGGGAGTCGAGCTCACCCGGTTCGATATGTCGGAATATATGGAACGGCACAGCATTTCGCGGCTGATCGGCGCGCCTCCAGGCTATGTCGGCTTTGATCAGGGTGGACTGCTCACCGATTCAATCGACCAGCACCCGCATTGCGTACTTTTACTTGATGAGATCGAGAAGGCACATCCAGATCTGTTCAACGTGCTTCTCCAGATCATGGATCATGGAAAATTGACCGATCACAATGGCAAATCAGTTGATTTCCGTAATGTGATCCTGATCATGACCACTAATGCCGGTGCCGCGGATCTGGCCAAGGAAGCCATCGGATTTGGGCGCAGTGACCGGGCTGGTGACGATACTGAGGCGATCAACAAGATGTTCACCCCAGAGTTCCGTAACCGGCTGGACGCGACGATCGGTTTCGCCGGCCTGTCGCCTGCGATTATCACGCGGGTTGTTGAGAAATTCATAATGCAGCTGGAGGTTCAACTCGAGGACCGTAACGTCACTATTGACATGACGGACAAGGCGCGGGCTTGGATCGGCGAAAAAGGCTACGACAAGCATTACGGCGCGCGTCCCCTGGGCCGCATGATCCAGGAGCACATAAAGAAACCACTGGCCGAAGAGCTGCTGTTTGGATCACTGGTCAAGGGCGGTCTGGTTAAAATTGGACTGAAGAATGGCCAGCTGACGTTCAAATACGGAACGGAAGAGAAATCAAAGCCGTCCAAACCACGCAAACCGGGTACTCCCAAGGGGAAGTCGGGCGGCGGCGGATCGAAGGTGCCGGAACTGGTGCAATAATATGATTCCAGGGCCTCGAACCACAAAGTTCGCTCCAACTCGAGCAGGCTTTCGTGTGTCTAAGATCGAACATGGATCAAGCGGCGCGGCGCAGTCCGTCCTGATTAAGAGATTGGGTCAGTGCGACAAGGTCAACACGCCAAGCGCCCCCAACATTGATCGCGATATCGGTTTCGCTCGTGGCGATACGCACCATTTCCGAAAGCTCTACCCCCACCATCTCGGCGGCTTCGAGCGCTGTCAGACAATAGGTATCTTTCATTTCCGTCGATCCCTTCCTCACTGTTATGTTTAGCCCCAGGCCAAAGCGGTGATGGCAATGTCCTAAGCGGTTACCTTGGATCTAGGCATGTGGTGTGGCGGGCGCAAGATATCTTGTTGCAATGCAATATAAAACACGGCCTTTGTGTTGCGGAATAGTCACAAACGTATTTGTTCGTGGTTGTACTGAGTCCGAATAACGGTGAAATTCTGATGAGGTATCTAGACCCTTCATCGCACAGCAACCCGCCTAGCGTTAAAAAAGGTTGTTCTGCCCAGCGGGCTGATAGGCGGCAAATGGTCCATGACCCTTGGCTAGAAACAATAATTTAGCAGCCGTCACGGCCAAACGCTTTGCTTTTTGCGACCCGAACGATCAGGTTCATACGCTCTGTAAAAGGCACCCGCAACCCACCAGATGAACCCGTGACATCCGTTCCCTCCCCGCGCATGCAACTTCTGCTGAGTGGGCCGATCCCGCTCATGCTTTGGCGTCTCGCCGCGCCCAATGTCGCTGCTGTCGTCATCATGTCGGTGGTGACCTTCACAGATGCACTTTTCGTTGGCTATCTTGGCACCGCACAATTGGCGAGCCTGGCCCTGATTTTTCCATTCCAAACCCTGATGCAAATGATGGCCGGCGGGGCCATAGGCGGTGGCATAACCTCGTCGGTCGCCCGGGCGATTGGTGGGGGGTCTAGCGAGAAGGCCGAAAAGGCAGCGTGGCATGCCCGGATTATCGGCGGCCACATGGCGTTCCTCAACA
>JAPKDN010000847.1 GCA_028822575.1 Alphaproteobacteria bacterium
TGATTGGATCCACAAAGCGATCAACCTAAAGCCCGCTCATTCGGAACCGCACCTGTTCCTCAAGGTCAGCATTGAACATCTCGGGCGCGTCGAGGAAGCAGGTGGCAGCTTGACGGAATCCACCCGGCTGCGTCCCAATCTATCACGTTGGCAGACAAGCTGGATGACCTTCGCTCGGGGGAATGATAACGACCGATTACTGGACGGCCTGCGCAAGACTAGCGGGGACGAGTAGTTTTCGAGCCAAACCGGCTTATACTAAGGCCAAGACCAACCCTCGGGCATCATCGTGGGAACCGCCAAAGGACGATCGCCTTGGATCAACTCCAACGCTCGCTCGCTCGCCGCCTGCCGTTCTTTTACGGCTGGGTGGTCTTGGCTTGTGCGGCCTGTGCCGGTTTCGCGCGGCAAGGCCCAGCCGTGGCGACGCTGACCGTCTTCATGGTGCCGATGACGAGCGAGTTCGGATGGTCCATGACCGAAATGTCCGGCGCGGTGGCGTTAGGCGGGATCATGGCAGCGATAGCCTCGCCGATGCTCGGCCCGTTGGTGGATCGCCACGGCGCCCGCGCCATGCTGTGCTCGGCGGTGCTGATCACCGGCGTGGCGGCGCTGTTGTTGTCACAAACCAACTCGTTATTGATGTTCTATCTGTTCTTCTGTGTCGCGCGGATGAATTTTGCCGGACCCTTCGATCTCGGAATTTATGGCGCGGTGAACAGCTGGTTCATCAGCCACCGACCACTCGCCAACTCCATGGTAACCGTGGCCTTGATGGTGGGGCTGACCTCGATGCCGCTGATCGCACATTTTGCTATGGAGGATGGCGGCTGGCGAGCCGGCTGGATCGCCGTTGGACTAACGGTCCTACTGGTTGGGTTCCTGCCAACATTCCTGTTGATGGCCCGACGGCCCGAGGATCTCGACCTGAAGCCAGATGGCGGTATCGACCGGCCAGGCGACTCTGAAAGCGCCAGCACCGTTGACGAACCGGTTTACACCCGGGCCCAGGCGATGCGCACGCCGGTCTTCTGGGTGCTGATGACCTTCACCGCGCTCGCCTATCCGGTACAGGCCGGCGTCAGCCTGCACCAGGCGCCATTGCTGATTGAACGTGGCTTGGATCCAACCGTCGCAGCGACCGTGGTCAGTCTTTTCTCGGCGGTCACGGGAGTTTCCGGCTTCCTGTATGGCCTGGTGACCCGGCGCATCGGTGTGCGGGTGACCCTGTCCTTCGCAGGCCTCGCCATGGCGGCAGCCTGCGGCATGATGACAATGATCGAGAGTGCACCCGACGCATATCTCGCGGCAATGGTGTTCGGGCTTGGGCTTGGCGGTTTACTAACCATTCCACCACTCGCCTGGGCGGATTATTTCGGGCGCAAGAGTTTCGGAGCCATCAGGGGCGTCGCGCTGTCGGCCCAGGTTACTGCCCAGGCCAGTGGCCCTATGATCTCGGCGGTCTTCCGAGATTGGACCGGGGATTACGTGTTCTCGCTCCAGGTCTTTGCCACGCTTTCGTTGGTGGCGGCCTCGATCATCTGGATAGCCCGACCTCCAAGCCATTAAATTTGGATCGTGAGACCCATTGCGTTTCTATCGATGCCTCGGGCACCCTCGGGGGATGGGGTTATGTTATCCAACCCGCGTGGTGGCATATGGTGTCTCCATGTCCGATCCAACGCCCAACGTCCAAGAGACGCTGACCCACGCGATCGCGCGCCATGAGGCCAGGAACCTACTGGAAGCCTAGCGCTTTACCGTAAAATTCTGCAAGTCGCGCCACGCCATAGCGCTCAACCTTCTAGGCGTCATTGCGCTCCAGGTCGGTCGCCCCGACGTCACGATCGGCCTCATAGGCCAATCTATCGAAGGGGACCCTAGGAGGGATGGCGGGGCCCACTACAACCTAGCGACCGCACATCTAGAGCTTGGCCAGTCAAATGCCGCTGCGCAACATTTCAGCCAAGCGATCGCACCGCTGGAAACTAACCCAAGACCCACGCAGTTGCTGCCGACCAC
>JAPKDN010000848.1 GCA_028822575.1 Alphaproteobacteria bacterium
CCCCGCGCCCCAGGACTAGACCGTGATGCGGGTTGCTGGTTTCACGCCCTCCGATGCGGCTCATGTCGTTGGACTTTACGCGGGGCGGAACGGCCCGGCGGCGGCGTGTGTGGTCGACCTTATCGCGCGTCAGCGCGACGTGTTGGGAGGGGTGAGAGCCGCATCCGGCTAAGAGTTGGCGGAACAGGTGATCGCGGCCGTCGAAAGGCGATCAGCCGAGCTTGTTCGCGCGGCTGCCTTTGCAAAGGATGGGCTGGGGGCATCGATCCTTCCAAGTCGAACCTCGTCAAGTGCGCGCTGGACGGGCCGACATCGGTGACCTGCGTTGATCTTGGTGTGAAATTCTTCGTGACCGGGCTCGGAGCCTCGGTGCCGACCTATGATTCGGACGCGGCGAAGCGGATTGGGGCCTGGTGGCGATTCTCGAGGACGCGGAGATCGCGAATGCCCTCGGCGCTGGAGCGCGTACGGCGGGCGCCGACGATGTTGAATATCGGGAACAGATTGATGAAAAAACCGCGAAATCTTACGGCAAGCCCGTTAGTTATCGAGAGCTGGGTGAGCCTTGCTGCGACCGGCTGTCGGCGTTTACTGCACGTGGGTAGAGGTGCGACCAACATCAAGTCGGACCAGGCAAGTGACGCGGCGCCCAGATTGCTCCAAGGACAAGTTGCAAAACATGGCGCCGACAAGAACTGGGCGCGTGTTGAGCGACTCTCCCGTCGGGTGATGGCCTTGACCCCGAAGGCGGGGCCATCACTTCGTAACTGCGCCGTGGCGAAAGCGCTGACGCAGGGGCGGAAATTGCGGGAGGACTAACATCGGGCCATGTTGGCGCAACCTGGATCGGCGTCCACCGCCTATGATCAGGCCGTCAATGAGCGCAGGGCTCGTCACTATCCCATATGATTGCGAGCCACCAAATGGTCACTGTGTCTCGATCTGATCGCTTGTGCGGTGTATTTGTGCGCCGGAGCGGCGGCGTTTGGTCTGCTGGATGTGGAACAGGCTTGGCCGTTGTTCCTCAAGGCGCGTTTCATTCAGCCGGATAATCTGATCGCGCTTGCGAATATGGTCAAGATCTTGACCAGAAAAGGGTATCATGGACAGATTGCGTGGGCGGCCAGACGCTGTCTTTGCGCGGGTCCCGCTGCGCCGGGAGCGGGATCTATATTGGCGTCGGTTTGGACGTCTATCGCCCGGGTCGGCGACGCAACTGAGGTGGCGCGCCCTACGCTTTTGGTGAACCCTTCGATGGTAAGCTGCTGTGGACGATCGCCCGGGCGGAACTTAAGTCGGGCGCATACGAAAAGGTGATCGAAAGTGCGCGGCTATATGCGTTGCTCAATCCAATTAGCACCTATCCATGCTGACTTTGGCGGAGGCAGCCGTGAACCGCAAGGATCCGTCGCTTTGTAAGACCTCGCCCACCTGGTTGAGGGTCATTTGCTCGGAATGCGGCCGCAACATGGCGTCGGTTTCGGCGGTGACGAGATCGGGTCGGCCGGCGTTCTACGTGCATCTGCCCAAGACGGCAGGTTGTTCTATTCAACGCAGGACCTATGCCTTCACCATTGGCATTGGCTATCGATGATCAAGCTTGTCAGTTCGGCCCGGAAAGAACTATTCGCGGATTTCGTTTGCCAGATTGCCGGACAGGATAGGCCCTGGATCTTCCGGCAGTTTATCTTCTCGTCGTCCTTCGAGCGCTCCGATAGGCATTTTCTGATTGATTGGCTGAACAGGGTGGTGGCGGTGGGTGATGATCTGCCGAAAATGTGCTGAATCCGTGGTTTCCCTGATAGTGGGGTTGGGGCCTTAAACAACGAGGTCGATAAGAATTAACGAGGCTATTGTGACAACAATTTGGCCGATCTAGACTGGAATGCCTGGGCGAGAGAGGTCGCGATGTTTGGCTATACGCGTGACAAGGGCTATTCTGGCGCCGCGCTATTGCACCGTGATATGTTGTAGTTCAAGCCACGGCTAACCTATTACTGGCGGGGTGATACGGTAGGGTTA
>JAPKDN010000849.1 GCA_028822575.1 Alphaproteobacteria bacterium
CGATCCCACGCCGGTGGCAAACCCAAACGTGGTAGGGCGTTGGATAACTTGCCTCGACGTTCGTAAAGCTCCCACCCCTTGGCGATGTTGCCCCGGGAGCGTTCGCATTCACTTGCGCAGATCGCCAACCCGTGTTCGTTGGGATTTACCGCCAAGCCGCGGTAGGCGATTTTCCTTGCGCGCCCGAGATTGAAAACCCGCATGGCGCAGGTGGCCATGTTGAGATAGCTGGTGCTTGCTTTAGGGGACAGGAGCATCGCCCGCTTGGCCGAATTCTCCGATGATGCATTATCGGTCGATCTAATATGTTGATTGGAAAGGTGCAGCCACAACCGCGTGTCATCAGGCGAGACCCGGGTGCCACGCTTGGCCCATTCTGTATTGTTTTGCTGTTCATTCAAAAAAACATAAGCGCTACTGGTTTGGGGCAGGAACACCAGGGCCCGGCGCGCGGCCTTGCCTGCCGCCTCGGTTTCTCCCAGGATTCCGTAAGTTTGGGTGAGGCTTTCGAGAACGCGGATATTAGGGGCGCAAATTCGGCGGGTTTCCTCTAATATTTCGGCGGCTTCAAGGTGGCATTCCCGTCGTTTGAGGACCATAGATAGGGTTAGTTGGGCATCAATATTCGTGGGTGCCAGTCGCGCGGCGTCGCGCGCAGCACGCTCGGCGTCGCCATATATCGCAAGTTGGGTAAGTACTGTCGCCAAGTTTAAAGCCGCTTCCGGCATGTCTGGCCGTAGCGACCGGGCCGTCTCGAAGGCTTTTCGCGCCTCGACAAGCCGGTGTAAAGCCTGCAGGCAGACCCCGCGATGGTTATGAAAGCCCGCATCATTGGGGCAGGAAGCCACTGCTTGATCCATAAAACTGATTGCCATCTCATTTTGGCCGAGTTGATGCAACAGCACGCCATAAAGATCGAGTGTGTCGGGATGATTGGGAAAACTTTCTAGCACCTGGATGTAACGCGCTGAGGCTTCGCCCAGCTGGCCACCTTTATGCAGGGCAAGGCCTTCCTGCAAAATCGCTGTTAACCGCGCTGCGTCTTCTTGGATGGGCTGAGGCACGGTTTATCTGCTCCCAACATAGGATTGACTTATATATAAGTGATTCTCTGAATTGGTGCCATGTCGACGGCGGTTAAGGGTGTTTGGGTTAGTTTTGAGGAAATCTCTTTATGGTCGAACATGGGCTATTGCGCCGCCCTACCAAAAACCCTAGAAATTCTAAGCCTTCGGGCCGGTCGGAGCGTAGCGCAGTCTGGTAGCGCACTATACTGGGGGTGTAGGGGTCGTGGGTTCGAATCCCGCCGCTCCGACCAACTTACTATACCATTTTAAAAGTTTGTTTTAACTTGCCTAGTCGTTGTGGCTCCTGGAATGGGTGGCGGGGGAGTTAAGCTGTGACTGTTGCCGACGTTATCGAACAGGCCAGCGCGGCGGTTCGCGCGGGTGATTTGGACGCTGCCAGCCGTCATGCCACCGAAGCGGGCCGACAAGCCCCGCGTGACCCCCTTGTCTCCGCCCTGAAAGTCCATATCGCGCGTCATCGGCGATCGCGCTCTGAGGTGCGTTCGATCATCGACGATGCCTTGTCGCATTGGTTCAACTCAACCGTGCCAAGCTTTTCGGGTGTTGGGGAAGGGCAGATCACTCTACCGGTGATCTTGGCCGATTTCTCGGATCATGCGGCCGCTCTTCATTATATTGATCACGTCAAGCAGGTCATGACCGATCTACCGGACCAGCCAAGCGCGCAGCCGTGTTTTCATGGTCTCGCCGACGCTATGATGGTGCCGAGCGCCGAGTGGTCACCGATGACTAGCGATGGTGCGCTTTTGGTCCATGGCATGAGTATTAATCCTCGCCTTGTCGCCAAAGCTCTCGGCGGAGAGACACCAAGTGTCAACACCGCCGTGACGTTTCATCCGGATCAGCGCGTGATCGTGATTGGTGCGAACGAGAACTGGTACCACTTCGTCCTGGATTATCTGCCGCGGTTGTTGGCCGTGTTGGAATGCGGTTT
>JAPKDN010000850.1 GCA_028822575.1 Alphaproteobacteria bacterium
GTCTATTAAGAGCATCTCTAAAACGTTTGCCGGGCGGACGTTGTTCGCTGATGCGTGTTTGCAAATCAACCGTCGGGATCGTATCGGCATCGTCGGGCGCAACGGCGCGGGGAAGTCGACGTTGTTTTCCATCATCCTCGGGGAGACTACGCCAGACAGTGGCGTGGTGGCGTTGGAGCGAGGTGCCAAGATTGGCTTTCTACCACAGGAGAGTGCACCTACGGGGGAGGAGTCGGTTATCGAGTTGGTCTGTGCCGTTTCAGAAAAGTTCGCCAAGGCGGCCCTCAACCTAGGCGCGCTTGGCAAAGCGAAGGGTGTTGAGCCTTCTGATGAGGATTATGAGGTGTTTGAGTCTGCAGGGGGAGCCCGCTTGATAGCCAAGGGCAGGCAGATTCTTAGTGGACTAAGTTTTAAGGATAACGACTTTGATCGCCCGGCGAGGGAGTTGAGCGGCGGATGGATCATGCGTGCCCACTTGGCCAGGTTGCTAGTGATGGAACCGGATTTGCTCATGCTAGATGAGCCGACGAACCATCTTGACCTGGATTCACTGATTTGGCTGCAGGGTTATCTGCAGAATTACCCCGGAGCCATTTTATTGATCTCCCATGACCGTGAGTTTTTGAATCTTTTGGTTCGTCACATTCTAGAGCTGGAGGGAGCGCAGGCGACGCGCTACACGGGCAATTACGAATCGTACCTGGTACAACGCGCGGCAAACGAAGCGCAACGCATGGCTGCCTATGAAAACCAGCAGAAAGAGATCGAGCGGTTGATGAAATTTGTAGACCGGTTTCGCTCCAAGAACACAAAGGCCACCCAGGCGCAAAGCAAACTCAAGCAGATTGAACGGATGGAAAAAATCGACGCTCCGTTTATTTCCTCGAAGAAGATCAAGTTCTCCTTTCCACAACCCGGTCGAAGCGGTCAACGGGTGATTGCTCTCAAGGAATTGGCCAAGACTTACGGTGATCTCCAGGTGTATAAGTCTCTGAACCTTGAGATTGAGCGACATCAACGAATTGTTTTGGTTGGGCCAAATGGTGCTGGTAAATCCACCCTGTTGAAGATACTGGCCGAGGTCATAGATTTTGACAGCGGCGAACGTGAGCTTGGTCATAATGTTCAGCCAGGGTATTTCGCTCAGCACCGGGCCGAGACGCTTAACCTAAACGGCACTGTCCTTGAGGAGATGCTCGACACTCGGGCCAGTGTCACGGAGCAAGCAGCCCGAACCTTATTGGGTAGTTTTTTGTTTTCTGACGACGATGTGTTCAAGAAGGTCGGCGTCTTGAGTGGTGGCGAAAAAAGTCGGCTGGCTCTGGCGAAACTCCTGCTTAATCCGCCCAATTTCCTATTACTTGACGAACCTACGACTCACCTCGACATAGAGAGTATCGATATGCTGATTGATGCATTGTCACAATTCAACGGGACAATGGTTTTCATAAGTCATGATGTGCATTTTATTCGAAAAACCGCCTCACACGTGATTCATGTGGAACGGGGAAAACTTAAACACTACCCGGGGCCGTATAATTATTATCTGGAAAAAACCGGTCAGCAGGCTTCGCGGGCAACAGAAACCAGCCTGGATAGCGGTTCCTCGGTGAAAAGCTCCGCAGGCCTCAAGCGTGAAGATGGGAAAGCAAGGAAACGGCGCGAAGCCGAAGCGCGACAGGCGTTGTCAAAGAAGCGCAAATCGCAACAAACTCTGATCGAGAAGTCGGAGGTTAGAATTTCATTACTTGAAAAGCGACAGTTGGAAATTGCCGGATTGCTTGAGCAGCCTGAAACCTACAGTGCCGGAGGGCAAGCGCAACAGCTGAACCGTGAACTAATGGAGATCAGCGACGAGCTCGAGCAGTTAAACGACCGGTGGAGCGTTGCCGTGGATGCGCTCAACGCGATCACCTAGCCGGCGGCCAAGGTTTACCCTGACCCTTTACGGCGGTGATCTCCGCTTGGCCGGGTGCGAGTTCAAACCTCTCCCTCTCCCCGCTTGGCCAAGCGACGCGCAT
>JAPKDN010000851.1 GCA_028822575.1 Alphaproteobacteria bacterium
CACCAACCGACCGGGGGCCCGCCACGGCCCGTGTGAGATCCGTAACGCACCGACGATGACGAGATAGATCCATCCCGTCACCGGCACTGATCCCTATGATTTCGCGCGGGTCAGCGACATCAGCGACGTTACTTTCTCGGCAACTCACGACATCGGGAAGGCGAACGACGATATAAAGGGTTTTTTAAATCCATCGTGGAAACTGGCGCGATACCCTTGGCCGCCGGCGGAGATCACTCAATCAGTTTCCCGATCCTCCGCGCCATTGGCGCCGATCGCCCCGTCGGGCTTATCGATATCGATTACATACCGATACCTAGGACGCCTTCCAAGAGTCGGAATTCCATCTTGGCGCGCCTTTTCGCAGAGCCGTCGAAGCTGGCATGATTGACCCCAAACGCACCATCCAGATTGGAATCCACGGCGCCCAGAAGTTCGCCCATGGTTGGGACTACTCCAGGGAGTCCGGCATGCGGGTTCTGTTCATGCATGAAGCCGAGGAAATTGATCCAGGCTGGGCATCGCGGAGGCCGCGGCGCGGTCGGAACGGGGCCGGTCTACCTATCTTTCGATATCGATGCCCTCGATACGGCCCATGCGCCCGGTACCGGCACTCCCGAAATTGGTGGCTTCACCAGCCGGGAGGCGCAGCGGATCCTTCGTGATCTTCGCGGATTGGACTTTGTCGGCGCCGCTTTGGTCGAGGTCGCGTCGCCTTTTGACCACGCCCAAGTGACCGCCCTCGTGGTCGCGACCTTGATGTGTGAGATCCTCTGTCTGCTATTGGAACGCGTCGCCACGAAACGAGACGGCCAAACCCGCGCTTGTGCAAGACTTGTTCGTGATTAGCCACGATCCAAATGGGATCGTGGCTGCCATACACGCGCCGTTCGAGGCCTATCGTGGTAAGATCTAACCAGAATCCGGCGCGCTTCTCGAAACGGTAGAAAGCCTGACCGCCAAGGCCAAGACAGGTATCATTCTCAGTATCCTCGACGGCTCCCAATTCGTCGCCTGCGTTTGCCCGGGCCCCAAGGGATAGGCACTTAATCTGGATCGCTTTGCCGTTCGTCCCGATTACTAGCGGCCCGGGCTGGCCAAGGCACTTGCCATGGCCGGCGAAGCCGAAGCACGGCCCGTTAGTCTCAAGAAAGTAACCTTGGCCGTTCGCCTCGCTTTGGAGAGTAACATCGCGTTATTCAGCAGCCTTGGGTTTATCGAAAAGGGGCGATCGACATAAACCGGCTTCGAGACCCCCATATCGACGGACATGACAAAACGCATTTAATGTTTTCCGGCTGCGGCGATCACCGCGCCAGGATCGTATCCAATGCCGCCGACACTTCCTCGACGGTGATACTAGCCAGCGCCGCTTCGGCCCGAGGGTCAGGACGATTGAACCCGGCGACATCCGGCAAATCACGGGCAAGATTAATGTGACTTTCATAGCCAGTAATACGCGGCGAAATATAAGCCCCAAAGATTACCACGGCGGGAATTCCCAGAGCCGCCGCCGCGT
This sequence comes from Alphaproteobacteria bacterium, assembly GCA_028822575.1. The sequence goes on from JAPKDN010000851.1 coordinate 1,520, forward strand.
GATGCAGCCCCCCTTCTGGAAGCACCGCCGCGACCGCGCCAGATAGAATAGCGCAAGCTTCGCGAAAACTAGACGTACCAATCGCTTCGACGCCATCCAGAATCAACGCCCCATGGTCACACTGCGCCCACGGGGTTTCTGGTCGAGCGTCGACAAGTGACTGGAAACGCCGAAACCCCCAATCCTTGTTTGGGCTCGCCCCATGCTTGACATGTGGTTCGATCAAAACAATCGGACGCGCTCTAGTTTTTTCCGCTTCGGTCAGGAGAATTTCACCTGGTTCGAGGTCCACACCCTTGAAAAAAAACCGCTCTCGCGTCATCCGAGCATAGTCAATATGCGGTCGAGCTCCAGGGCCATCCCGCATTCTTTGCCCAGCTTTCTCCGGGAAACGGGCGATCTTCGGGTTGTTTTCCCAAACTTCCGACCACCGGGGTTTCGCGTCCAACCCGGTAATCAAAACTGGAACCGGATTGCGCGCGAAGAGAGCCCGGACCCGGG
>JAPKDN010000852.1 GCA_028822575.1 Alphaproteobacteria bacterium
GTTCATGATGATATAGGCGGCGTCGCCGGCATCTCCCTCGTGAAAAAGAATCTGCTCGTCCTGGTAGGACAGGCGCTCCGACGTGAACGCCAGCAATTTCAGTTTCGACGGATCAATCTTGGAGAAAAGCGGGATGTTTCTAAGAAGTTCGACTTCCTGCTGTAGGCTCAACGCGTGTCTCCCATTTCCATGGCTGACCTTATTCTTCGCCCAAAAGCGCCTTGAGAGCGCTGTCCTCGGTATTCTGAAGCTCTACGAAGCCCCCTGTCTCTACAATCCGACCTCCACGCATCACCATCACTTGATCAAAGCGATCGGCGAGACTGGCACGTTGCAGCGCCCAAACCACCCCGCGCCCCTCCGTCTCCTTGAAGATATTCGCAATGACCTTAGCTTGGCTGCCAGAGTCGAGCGCCGCAGTAGCCTCATTGAAGATGAGTATGTCGGGCCGTCTTAACAAGGTACGGGCGAGACCAACTTTCTGCCGTTGACCGGGCGACAGACGCCCGCCACCAACTCCAACCTCAAAATCCAGGCCAACCTCGATTACTGCGTCTCGTAAACTTTCTGCTTCAATCACTTCGGCAAGCGCTTCTCCAACCCGGTTGCTCGCGTCCGCCTGACCATAAGCGACTTTGCCAAAAAGGATATTGTCCTGAAGCGAGGACGCCGTGTTGTAGCGTTCAGCCGAGAACAATTCGACTGAGCCCCGAAGGTCTTCCGACAGATCGGCGGCGAAAACCCTTCGCGCCTCCAGGATGCGATCGCGTATTTCATCTTCCAGCATGCCAAGTCGGTGCCGAGCGGGGATCAGCTTGAACGGTAGCGACAAAAACCGGTCACGATCCTCGGGGGCCATTCCCTCAAGGCCAAGTCGCTCGGCGCGCCCTATGAGGACTTGAAAGTCCGGAAGATCTTCGGCGGAGATAAAAGCATATTGCGCGAAGAACTCATGGTCGGGCGGCAGGTCCGCGAACAGCTCAACCATCGTGGACGCGACGTCCCGACCGATTCGCACGAAATCCTCGGTCAGGCCCGTTTTATCCAGAACTTCCCGCACGTAGGCATTCTCAGCGATATTCTCCAGCGCGAAACTGGACCCAACAGGCGTTCCGAACAAGAGGTTCTCAGCAACCGTCGCATTGGTATTATACAAGGACTCGTCAAACGACTCGACGAGGTTCGCGAGGCCTTGCTCGGCCAATTTTTGACGCAGAGTGACGCGCGCCACCATAATCCGTTCGGCGACATCCGGCTTCATCGCCGGGTCGATCGATCCCCTGAGACCGATTGCGTAGGTATCATCGGCCAGGTCGACAACCTCGAGAAGTGCTGCCAATCGATTGTTCAAGGCGGGACCCGATTCGACCCCAACAGCCTCGTAATCCACCCAGTCGGCGGCGATATCATCCTGAGAATTCCCGGAAAGGCGGGCATTCTCCAAGTTGCGTTTCCGCTCAGCAACATCGCCGAAATTTTCCGCCACTGGCTCGATTGGGCGATGCATGGCGCCAAGTAAGATATTTTCGCGCAACGAACTGTTAAAAGCATAAGCGGAAGGGCCTACATAACCGATTCGGCGACCGGTGGCCGCCTCGGGTAAAGTCGCGGTTTCATTGCCGGCGATGGAAATCTGACCACCATCCGGCATCAACAACCTCGCCAACAGCATGGTGGCCAGATCCTTGCCACCACCGCTTGGCCCCACCAACGCGACTCGCGCGGCGGTCTCTAGGTTGAAGGACAGATTCTCGACAATCGGCTCACCTTCATCGTCCAGCACCGAAAGATTGGACGCCAAAATCGGCCCCGCCAGTCGGAAATCCTCTTCAAGCTCGGCCTGCTGCATTTCCTCCGGCAGGGTTCCCGCAGGATCAAACTGCTCGACCACCTGATCGTATTTGATCCGCGAGTCGGCCAGCCTTTGATAGTAAGTCAGCAGCTCCTTCCAGGGCGATGACAGGTCTTTGTAGGCCGCCAATACGGCAACTAAGGCGCCCATGGTTAGGTCGCCC
>JAPKDN010000853.1 GCA_028822575.1 Alphaproteobacteria bacterium
GGCCTTTAATTCTGGGATCGCCATCATTTGCTCGGATGTCAGGTTGGTTGAGCCGGATGAGGCGCTAAGCGCGACGTTCGCGAGAAACTTCTTCCACATCACCTTGCGTAACTCGGCGCTGGCGTGAGTTTCCAGACCCGCAGCGCTAAACGCCCTGGCGATACGTTCGGCGCGGTCCGAGCGGCCACCACCAAGCTCTCCGATATAGGACGGCAGATCGCTGAAATTGTGCACCACCCCTGGGGCCGTAACAGTGGCGCCCTGGGCCGTCAGACCGCCAAGCACGCGTTCGATCCCAATGACCGAACCGATGTTCTCTTCGTTGCCAAGGCCGTTTTGAAAGCTGATGGCAACAGTGTCGGGCCCGAACAGACCCCGCGCCGCCTCGACCGCTGCAATAGTCTGCATCGCCTTGGTTTGGACGATGACCACGTCAATCTCACCCACCGATCCAGCGTCGGTTGTCGCGGCGATTGGAATGTCTCGGTCACCGCCATGACCGGTCATTCGTAACCCGCGCTCCTGGATGGCTTTGATATGCTCCGGCCAACGATCGATCAGTGTCACCTCCAGGCCACCTTCTCGTAGTTGGCCACCAAAAAGGCCGCCGATCGCGCCGGCGCCAACCACCGCAACCTTGGGCCATGAAGATGAGGTCATTCAGAAATACTCCGGTCCTGCGTCGATTGAGCAGACCCTCGTGCAAAGTCGATGGATATCTCGCCAAACCGCGCCCTGAGCGAGGTGATCGGCGAGATGAACATCACTTCCTTGAAGACCCGACCGATGATCGGGCCATCTTGCCCGGCCTTGGCGCCTATGGCCAGACTGGTTGCGCCCAACTTCCAGCCTACTGTGGGCTTGTTAATCACGGCGGTCATGGCATCCTGGATGGCGTAGACTTCCTCACGGATTCGGGGGCGAAAATCGTCATCGAAAGCGTCGACCTTGCCGCATACCAGCCAAGCTTCTCCCAGGAGGCGCGCGGCCTTTTCAATACGATCTTCCGTCATGACGGTAGCCATACCAATGGGACTGAACTCAGATGATTAGTTACAACAAGATCATGGATGCCGATAGCGCCGCGGCCCTAGTGAAGGATGGCGCGACTATCGGTCTGGTCGGTGGGGGGGGCGGTCTGCTGGAGGCGGATACCGTCATGGGAGCGATCGAGGCGCGTTTCCTGGCGGGGGATGGGCCAAGGGGTCTGACACTGGTCCACGCGCTGGGTATTGGGGATCGGGAGGCCCGGGGCCTAAATCGCTTTGCCCATGAAGGCATGGTGCGCAAGGTGATCGGTGGGCACTGGGTCTGGTCGCCCCGGATGCAGGCCTTGGCCAAGGACGAGAAGATAGAGGCTTATGTATTGCCTGGCGGCGTGGTCATGCAGCAATGGCGCGAGATCGGCGCCAAGCGCCCGGGCCTGACCACTCATGTTGGCCTCGGCACCTTTGTCGATCCACGGTTCGGTGGCGGCCGGATGAACGAAAGCGCCAAGGACAATTTGGTCGAGGTTGTCGAGATCGATGGCAAGGAGTGGCTGCGGTACCGGCCCTTTCCAGTTGATGTGGCGATCATTCGTGGGAGTTTCGCCGATCCCGACGGCAATATCAGCCTCGCCCAGGAAGCGGCGACCCTTGATGTATACGCGCTGGCGATGGCCGCGCATAATTGTGGCGGCAAGGTCATCGTCCAGGTCCGGCATGGGGTGCCGAAGGGTGCAATTTCGGCCAATCTTGTGCGCATTCCCGGCGCCATTGTCGACGCCATCGTCATCGCGCCCGATCAACCGCTCAGCCACGAGGTGTTCCACGACCCGACCTTGACCGGAGAATCCTGGGGGCCGGCGCCGGATGTTGGAGACATCGAGCTTACCGTGCGCACCGCCATCGCGCGCCGCGCCGCCGCCGAGCTTTATGATGGCGCGGTGATCAACTACGGCTTCGGCATCCCCGACGCGGTGGCCAAGACCGTGGCGTCGCGAGGGGAGAGCGATCGGTATTTCCAAACTATT
>JAPKDN010000854.1 GCA_028822575.1 Alphaproteobacteria bacterium
ACGCGACGCCGCGGTGCTTGTCGCGCGGATGGACGAACTCGACCCGGGCATGATCCTCGGCCAATGCCTGCGCGGCTATTTCATGCGTCTGCCATCGCGCGCGCATCTAGAGCTAAAGGCATTGGATTGCCTCGCCAAGGCTCGGACGCTCGATGCCGATTGTACTGACCGGGAACGCAAGCATATTGAAGCGCTTGCCGCCTGGTGTGCCGGCGATCTGCGTCGGACCAATGCCATCTGGGAAGAGATTTTGGTTGATCACCCCCACGATATTCTGGCCTTTCGGCTCGCGCATTTCCTGCATTTTTTCATCGGAGATCTCGGCGCGATGCTGCATTCTAGCGCCCGGATCATGGCGCGCTGGAGCGAGTCGGTGCCGGGCTATGGATACGTGCTCGGATGCCGGGCTTTCTCGCACGAGGAGAATGGCGATCCGACAACCGGTGAGCCGCTCGGGCGGCGCGCAGTTGAATTGAACGAGTCGGATGTCTGGGCCGGGCACGCCGTCGCTCATTGCCTGGAGACCTTGGGGCGCCGGGCAGATGGAATAGCTTGGATCACCGCGCACGAGGACGCCTGGCGCAAGCGCGGCCCCTTCGCCAACCATCTGTGGTGGCATCGCTCTCTGCATTACCTTGAGCTGGAACGCCATGACGACGTTCTCGAGGCTTTCGACAAGCAATACTGGCCCAGTCCTTCCGAAGACAACACCGACATCACCAATGCCTCGAGCATTCTGATGCGTTTGCGAATGTTGGGTATCGATGTCGGAAACCGTTGGGAGTCAGTGGCCGAGGTTTGCGCTGGTCGAGTGGGAGAATGTCTCAGACCCTTCAACGAATTGCACTTTGTCATGGCCCTGGCCATGGGCGGGAAGTTGAAGGAAGCCGATACGATCGTCACGAACCTGAAAAACCTGGCCGAGATCAAGGCAGGCACCGGCGCCACCGCCGGCGATGTGGCACGCGATGCCGGTATCCCGGTCGCCGAGGCCATTGTAGCCCATGCGAGGGGCGAGCATGCCCGGGTCGTCGAGATCATGATGAATGTTCGTTACAGCATGGTGCCACTCGGGGGCAGTTGGGCTCAGCGGGATGTGTGGATTCGCATGCTGATCAATTCAGCCATGGCCGATGGTCAGGATGGGTTGGCGCGGGCGCTTCTGGCCGAGCGGGTGGCGGATCAGCCGACCAGCGGGCCGTCCTGGAAGCTCTACGCTAGCGCCCTGGACCGTTGTGGCGAGACGACCCAGGCGGAGATGATGCGTACCAAGGCCGCTCTGCTGTTGGCAGCGTGAGGCTGTTCGCCTATTCCGCGGGTACCGCAAGCGAGAGTATCATTTCTGCTCTCTCGCCCCCAAGTGGTATAAAGAATTGATATTATGGGCTATTGTACCAAGTTCGCGGCGCGTCCAGGTTCGGAAATTCAATCATGACGAAGCGATCGAATTCCGCGTTCTGGGTTTGTGATTCAATGATGGGTGCTCGTGTCGTGAACTTACCACCGTATTGGGCGCTGATTGGGCCAGCGGCATGGGAATACTCCGCGAGTTTTTCTTGAATTTTTGATTTTCGCAAGCACAACGACGACGGCCTACATGGGGGAATCTCCGCTAGAAAACGGGGGGCGAACATAGGGCCTATATGGATCTCGCCGCCTACCGGTTCGCGACGCTGGCCCGAAGTGACGATTTTAGGCGGGAATTTCTGGATCTGTGCCGGAAAAAGACCCGGATCTTACGGGACGAATGACCCATAAAATTTTGGTCGCCAACGTCATTCGAATAGTTCGGTGGATCGGCAACAAAGCGCGTTCAATCAATGCGCCTTTTGAAGCCGTTGACGCGGCCACCCAGGCTTGGCTATGGGTGAGACGCGGTCTTGGTTGGGGGGAGTACCGTATCGCGACCACACCCAATTTTCGTAACTAAATCAATGCTGATTTTTCGTCTGTTTGTCGCTACATGATTCAAACCGCCTCGAACTCAAACGAACCCGACCACCCGAGATGGG
>JAPKDN010000855.1 GCA_028822575.1 Alphaproteobacteria bacterium
CGCGCGTTTTCCGCGTCACTCAAGGGGACCCTTGCGGAGGCAGCTTGCACGAGCCGCCGGGCCCGAAGGGCTGGAAATGCTTGTATATCTCTGGTTTCAACGAGCAAAAGCCCGATATCGCGACTCCAATTGGATAGACGTTCGGCATCACGGTTTGATGTTCGCGCAAAGAGAACCGCCGGCAACAAGCGTGCGTATTTGGCCAGCTGCACCGCCATATGAGCGAGACCATTTTCGGGTTCGGGCACGATCGACAGTCCGGAAATGTCGGGTTTCTCCGGTGCATTGAGGCTTGCGTCGGTATCGAATGTAGGGTCAGCGATCTGATGCACCAGTCTTGCGTTGGTGCCCATGGGCAATACCAGACTCTGAATAGTCGCGGCAGCCGGCATCGGTTTGAGCGCGGCCACTCGATTGCGGGTCAAGGCAACCGTCGGTTGGGAACCGGTTAGCCGCATAAGCATGCGCAATCCGTCATGCGTGGCCAGCTCGGCGGCCTGAACTATCACGGCAGAATGTTGATCTGTGTCGCGAAGAATGACCATACCACCCCGCCGCAGATCAGCGATTGCGCGGTCAACCGCAATCTGGGCCTGGGATGGCGCCGTCGATACGGCCGACGCATTGCGCCGGGTTGTAGAAGGGTCAAGCTCGGACATGACCGTCATGAACATCATGGCGCCGGTACGGTCAAGGCCTCTTGCAACGTCGGGGTCGCTGAGACACTGTTTAGCCTAGACTATTTAGGATTAAAATGGGGAGTGGTATGGGGGAAACTTGCGTGGTGTACGCGGGCTACGATCAAGTTGGCCTAGACCGTGAATACGATAATCGATCCAAGGTGCCGGGTTCCGCCGCGATTGCGGAGCGATGGCTGGCCGGGGGCAAGGACGCCCGAGATGCCATGTCATGCCGGATCGATATCCCATATGGGAGCCACGACCGAAACAGGCTTGATATATTTCCAGTTTTCTCCCCAAACGCCCCAATCCTAGCGTTCGTCCATGGCGGGTATTGGCATAGCCGCGACAAGTCCCTGGCGCATTTTATCGCCCCGTTCTATGTCGCGGCCGGGATCAATTTCGTTAGTGTTGGCTATCGGTTATGTCCAGAAGTGGGCGTGGCCGAAATTGTCGAGGACATTCGCTCGGCGCTCGGGTGGTTGTATGAAAATGCTCGTGATTTCGACGCCGATCCAAACCGTTTATTCGTTGCTGGCCATTCGGCTGGGGGCCATTTAGCGGCTATGATGTGTGGTCCCAAGGGTATGGCTCCGGGCGTTATCAAGGGTGGTTGTTCGATCAGCGGGTTGCATGACCTGGAGCCCATTCGCCTGTGTTATCTGAACGAAACGCTGGGGCTGGACTCCAATGCTGTCAAGGAGCTCAGTCCCGTGGCGCTGGCTCGTTCATTGTCGGCGGATGAGCGCGCGCTGCCGCCAATTATCCTAACCGTAGGTGGCGATGAGGGCCCGGAATACATGAGACAGCGCGACGATCTGATGAATGCATTGAGAGGTGCCCGGCAGCCGGTTAGTGTGGCTGATAATCCCGGCGCGAACCATTTCGCCGCGTGCGAGGCATTTTGTGATCCGTCTCACCCATTGTCGGATGCGATGTTACGCATGATGTTGACGCCCAGTTTTTAGAGGGAATTTGGTGAAAGTGACGCCTTGGGGGTTATGGTTATGGCGCGTGCTACATGGGAAGGGATCATTATCGCCGAAGCCCAGGACGTCTTTGAAATAGAGAATTGTCTCTATTTCCCCCGGGATATGGTTCGTATGGATCTACTGCACCGCTCTAGTACGCGAACCCGGTGTCCTTGGAAGGGGGAGGCAAGCTATTATTCACTGGTCTATGGGGATAACCGGTTGGATGATGCGGCCTGGAGTTACGAAAATCCAAGATCACGCGCTCGCGTGATCCGGGACTGCATGGCTTTTTGGAAGCAAGTCAATATATCGAGATAACGGCTAAGGTCTAGCCATGACGCGGTCGGCGTAAGTTG
>JAPKDN010000856.1 GCA_028822575.1 Alphaproteobacteria bacterium
GCGAGTGGCGGCTCTATCTCGAAGCCGCTCAAAAGGCCTCCTTTGTCGCCGGAGGTTGGTCACCGGCATACTAGCGACCACCTAGATCCCCACCCCGGTGCGTCTACTCGCCAGGTTCGTGGCGCTGTCGCTGCCCTGGTTCGGCGGGCGCTGGATCATGGAACTTGCCAAGGCAGGAACGCCGACCCTGTGGGACCGGGGCCGGTTCGCGGTGCTGGCGGGCGGCTGGATCTCCTGATCCCTACCCCAGAAATTTATCCCTCAGCCGCCGCATGCCGCCGAGCCAGCGGTCGTAGTCATTGGCCTTGCGTTGCAGGTATTCTCGGACCTGGGGATGCGGCAGGATCAGAAACTCCTCCTTGTCCATCGTTTCCACGACACAATCCGCCAAGGCTTCCGGTTCCAGCATCCCGTCGACGCTTGAGACCGCTTCGCCGCGGGTAGCGGTCATCGCGGTACGCACCGACTGTGGACACAAGACCGAGATCTTCACGCCCTTATCGGCATAGCGGATCGACATGGTCTCAGCGAAGGCGACCGCCGCGTGTTTGGTCGTGGCATAGCTTGACGAGTCGATCTGGCTTAGCAAGCCCGCCGCCGATGCCGTGTTGACCAAATAGCCACTTCCCCGTTCCAGCATGCCCGGCACGACGGCGCGAGCGGCATAGACATGCGCCATGACATGAACCCGCCAATTCATCTCCCAAATCTCGTCTGGCGCCTCTTCCCAGCCATAGCGGACCAAGCCGGCATTGGAGCAGAACACGTCAACCGGTCCATGCGCCGCCTCGGCCCGCGTCACCAGGTTCTGGATATCGGCCTCCTTGCAGACGTCGCAAGGCACCGCGAGCCCGCCTACCTCGCGTGCCACGTCAGCAAGCTTATCTTCTTGCATGTCGGCGACCGTGATACCCGCCGCGCCTTCGGCCTGGAAACGAACTGCGAGCGCATAACCGATGCCGCTGGCACCGCCAGTGATGATGATGTTTTTTCCTGAGAGCTTCATGAGGTACCGTTCGTGAATGAGTTATGCTGCCGATCATGACTACGGCCCGCCAAAGCTGGCAAGGGCGAGCAATGCGAGGCTGCCATGACGCCGCTCAACGCCCGGCACGGCCTATTCAGCTGGATGCGCCGGAACCTGTTTAGTGGTCCGTTCGATACGCTGGTCGCCCTCGCGATGATGGGACTGGTCGGATATCTCGCGCTGTTGTTCCTGGACTGGGGTATCCTCTCGGCGGTCTGGCGAGCGGATAATCGCCGGGAGTGTCTGGCGAAAAGCCCGAAAGGCGCCTGCTGGGCGGGGGTGATCGCCTGGTATAACCGGTTCCTTTACGGTCGCTATCCCGACGCCGAGATCTGGCGGATCAACCTGGCGCTGGTGATTCTTCTGATCTGGATGGCGCCGCTTTGGCTTGCCGGCGTTCGCGCCAAGATCGGGATCGCCGCCGGTGTCGTGTTGCTATATCCCTTCTGGGCGGTGATGCTGTTTCTTAGCGGCGAGCGCGGTCTGGTTCACAGGGCATAATGGTTACGGCGATGGGAGCCTTCGCCCTAACCGTGGCGCATGTCGGTTTTTGCCTGATGCGGGGCGCAGGACTTTGGGACAGCTTCACCGCACAATGACGCGCGCGCGGGTGACCGGTCGAGCGCCAGCATTCGCCGCCGCATTTCTAGTGGCGATGCTTTTGATGGTCCTGCATTGGTGGTCAACGGATCTGAGGTTCGAATTCGTCGACACCTACAAGTGAGTTGGTTTGTTTCTTACATTATTGAGTGCCGGTATCGGCATCACGTCCGCCTTGCCCGCCGGTATCGTGTTGGCATTGCGACGTCGTTCCCGCATGCTGGTCATCAAGGCGCTGTGCGTGGCCTATATTGAATTGGGCCGCTCGGTTCCGCCGGTCACGCTGATGTTCATGGCCACCACAATGTTTCCTTTGTTCCTGTCGAAGGACGTGGAGTTCAACAAACTGGCATTGGCGAAGATCTCGGTCTGCATATTCGCCG
>JAPKDN010000857.1 GCA_028822575.1 Alphaproteobacteria bacterium
GTCCTTAGACATGGCGTTGTGACGCGCGGGGTTATTGAACGTGATCCAAGCGATGTTGTCACTTACTTCACTTAACAGCCGACTTTCCTCGCCGACGATGACCTCCTGGGTCGCCATGCCCTCTCTCCTTCTAGAACGCGTTAAGTTCAAATGACGTTTTCGGTCTTGAGCTCGGCAATTTCGGCCTCGCTCATGCCAAGCTCGCCCAAGATTTCATTAGTATGTTCGCCATATTCAGGCGGCGGCAGTGCCATGCTGGTCGGGGTGCGGGACAGCCGGACCGGCTGCCCCACGAGTTCCATGTCGCCGCGCGCGTGGCCAGTCACCTTCTGGGCCATGCCCAGATGCTTTACCTGTGGGTCCTCAAAGGCCTCGCCGATATTGTAGATCGGGCCGCTAGGCACGCCGTTTTTGTTCAGTAATTCAACCCAGTGCGCCGTGGTCTCGGTCTTTATGAAGGTCTCTATCTCAGCATTCAACGCGTCGCGGTTGCGCGAGCGGTCAGGACCCTCGGCATAGTCGGGATGATCCCGCAGATCCTCACGCCCCACCAGGTCACAAAAGCGTTTCCAGATCACCTGGCCGGCAACACCCAGATTGATGTAGCCGTCCTTTGTGGTAAACACGCCGGTTGGTATGCTGGTCGGGTGATTGTTACCCGCCTGTTGCGGCACATCGCCATCAACGAGCCAGCGGGCGGCCTGGAAATCCAGCATAAACAATTGCGCCTGCAAGAGCGACGTGTCGATCCACTGGCCCTTGCCGGAAACCTCCCGCTCCAACAACGCGATCATGATGCCCTGAGCCGCGAACAGGCCGGCGCAGAGATCGGCAATCGGGATGCCGGCGCGAACTGGGCCTTGCCCCGGCAGGCCGGTGATCGACATCACTCCGCCCATACCCTGGGCAATTTGGTCAAAACCGGGCCGTTTCTCGTAGGGGCCATCCTGGCCAAAACCTGAAATGCTGGCGTAGATCAGCGCCGGGTTCTCGGCGCTCAAGGCCTCGTAGTCGATGCCGAGACGAGTTTTCACGTCCGGGCGATAGTTCTCGACGACCACGTCGGCGGTCTTGCACATCCGCTTGAACAGCGCCACGCCGCGCTTGTCTTTGAGGTTTAAGGTCATCGCCCGCTTATTTCGGTGCAGATTCATGAAGTCAGGACCGTGTCGCGAGCCGCCGAGGCCGTTGCCGCTCTCCATCGCTTCGGGAAGCTCGACCTTGATGACATTGGCACCCCAGTCGGCGAGCTGGCGCACGCATGTCGGCCCAGCACGCACCCGGGTCAGATCCAAAACAGTGAAGCGTTTCAAGGCTTCGGAAGCAGGCGTGGCACCCATTTTAGCATTCCCCGTGATCACATTGCCCAGTTGCTTAGCCCGCCGCGCGGAAATTTGCCACAAATTCGCCTTCACGCCCTCGAATTCCCGCCACAATGATCCCATATATAGATCATCATCGGTTCGTCCCCTCGGGCTGATGGTTCTCCGCTCTGGTACCGTCCCCCAACTACCGAGCGGTTGAAAGAACGGATGCGGCGCCGCCCTCTCCCCCCAATCCCGGCGCCGCATCTCTATTTCCCGGATCCGGGGCCGGCCGATTTTCCGTTCTTCATGAATACGCGGCATGATTTTTTCGGGTTGTGAAAAATCAACGTCGCTTATGCGCGCCCAGACTTTCCGCCACCTCCACGTTGAACGACGGACCGCCGGCAATCGAGGGAAAAGATCGGCGCCCTCCTAGCACCGGCACCAGCGCGGGGTTCAGGGCAGATCCCCGGACACTATTCGGATTTCTTGGGCTTTCCCAGGGTGCCCTCAGCCTTGGCCTTCTCGGCTTGTTCTTTTTCCCAAGTGGCCTTGGCGAGCATCTTCTCGCGGTGGACTTGAAGATAGCTGGAAGCGAGACGGTCACCGTTCCACCGACCCCGCGTCCACCACTCAACCGCCTTGTCCAGGTCCTGCTCCACGCCAAATCCACCAGAATAGGCAAATCCGAGCATCGATTG
>JAPKDN010000858.1 GCA_028822575.1 Alphaproteobacteria bacterium
GGCGAAGGGAATGTTGAGGATGATCAAACCGGCCTGGCGCAGGGATCGGAACGTGATGAACAGCATCACGAAGATCAGCGCGATGGCAATCGGCACCACCAACGCCAGACGGGCCGCAGCGCGCTGCTGGTTCTCGAACTGCCCACCATAGGTGACGTAGTAACCTGTCGGCAATCGCACCCCACGTTCCAGGGTGGCACGAACCTCTTCTACGAACCCCACCATATCACGACCTTCGACGTTGGCCTGCACCACTACCTGGCGCTTGGCCGACTCCCGGGTGATCCCAACCGGCCCATCGACTTCTCGGATTGCGGCCACGCTGTCGAGGCGAATCTTTTCCCCAGCGGGCGTTTCCACTCTTAGCGCCGCGATATCGTTCGGCGACGTGCGCGCCTGTTCCGGATAACGCAACAACACACCAACGCGTCGGTTGTCTTCGATTACCTCGGTGACAACCCGGCCGCCGACGGCAATTTCCACAAGCTGGTTGATATCCTCGATATTAATGCCGAATCGGGCAATGGCCTGGGGATCAATCTCAACCTGCAGATAGGTTTGGCCTGACAACGGAGCGCGAAAGACATCGACCGCCCCGGGAATGTTATTGATGAGCATTTCGATCTGTTTGGACTTTTCCTTCAGTACCTTCAGATCATCGCCGTACAACTTGATGGCCATCGCGGCGCGCACGCCGGTCAACATCTCGGAGACCCGCATGTCGATGGGCTGAGTGAAGGCGTAGTCGATGCCGACGAAGCGATCGAGTTTCTCGCGCAACCGCTCCTGAAACTCCTCCAGACTCACCGTCCACTGGTCCCTTGGCTTGGTGATGAGAAAATTATCGGTTTGATACAAACCCATGGGGTCCATACGCAGCTCGTCGGCGCCGGTTCGGGACACCACGCCAGTGACCTCCGGCAGCTCCATCATGGCCTTTTGATAGGGCTCGTCAAGCGCCAGGGAACGCTCCAGCGAGATGCTGGGCAGCTTTTCGATGATGACCACCGTGGTACCTTCGTCCATGACCGGCATGAACTCCTTCCCAATCAGGGGAAACAGCAGGGCGGCGCCGAGCAGTAGCATCAATGCGCCGCCCACGGCCGTCTTGAGGTGGCGCAGCGCCCAGCGCATGACCGGCACATAGCCGTGCTTCAACAACTTCAACACCCGGCTGTCTTCCTCAGCGCCACCCCGCATCAACAAGCTGGCCATCACCGGAATGACCGTCAGCGACAGGAGCAGCGAGCCGATAAGGGCGAAAGCGATAGTCACCGCCAGCGGCGTAAACATTTTGCCTTCTAGGCCGGAGAGGCTGAACAAGGGCAGAAATACCACAATGATGATCAGCACGGCAGAGATCACTGGCGTAGCCACCTCTAGCGTCGCGCGGTAGATCAAATGCAGACGATCAACCCCCTTGGGCGCCTGGCTGAGTCGCGCATGAGTGTTCTCGACCACCACCACCGCAGCATCCACCAGGATACCGATGGCAATCGCCAGCCCGCCGAGAGACATGAGATTGGCGCTGACACCAAACAGACGCATCATCACGAAAGTGAACAGCACCGACAACGGCAAAATTAGCGCCACGGTCAGGGCGGCGCGTAAATTGCCGAGCATGACTATCAACACCAACAGCACCAGGACCACAGCCTCGCCAAGCGCTTTTTCCACCGTCCACACCGCCTGGCTGACCAACTCGGAGCGATCATAGAACGGCACGATGCGTACACCTTCGGGTAACGTCGCCTTGAGCGCCTCGAGCTCATGCTTGACGCCTTCGACCATGGTCCGGCTGTTGGCGCCCCGGCGCAGCAGCGCCAGGCCGGTCGCCACCTCGCCTTCGCCATCGGCGGTGACCGCGCCGTAGCGGGTCATGGAGTTGATGCGGACCGTGGCCACCTCAGTGACGTGCACCGGGACGCCATTACGGCTGGCCACGGTGATGCTGCGGATATCCTCCATATCCAGTAGTTGCCCCACGGTACGCACCAACAGCACCTCG
>JAPKDN010000859.1 GCA_028822575.1 Alphaproteobacteria bacterium
GGTCTTATGGGCAAACTCGACCTTGGCGACATCGGCCACCGTGACCCGCGCGACTCGCCCAGACATTTCGTCCTTTATTGATCGCAGAACGACGTCCAGGACGGTTTGCCGCGATACGAAGTCACCCTCGGTCCGCACCACGTATCGACGCTTTCCCTCGTCGACCGCCCCGGCCGAAATAGAGGCATTGGCGTTTCGCAGCGCTGTTACCATCTTTGGAATTGTCAGACGATATTGCGCCAGACTTTCCGGGTCGACGATGATCTGTATTTCTCGTTCCGCACCACCGTAGACGCGGACTTCCGACACTCCATTGATTCGTTCCAGTCGGTCCTTGATAACCTGCTCGGCGAAATCAAAATAGGTGTGGATAAGCCGGTCATTGGCCCCGGTACGGCGCAAGATCAGCCAAGCGATCGCGTTGTCCTCGGACCCGGCAGTATTCAATGTCGGCTCGTCGACCTCAGTCGGATACCCTCCGACCCGGTCCAGTCTGTTGGAGACCAGTAAAAGAGCCTTGTCCATATCCTGTCCGACACCGAATTCCAGAGTCACGCGGGCGCGGCCAGTTTCGGATTGACTGACGATGGATTTCAGGCCCTCGACGCCTCTGAGCTTGTCCTCTTGGCGATTGACGATCTCACGCTCGACCTCGGCGGGCGCGGCGCCGCCCCATTGGGTGGTGACGGTGATTACCGGTCGATTGACGTCTGGCGTGAGCTGGATTGGGATGCTTTGCAGCGCGACACCGCCGAACATGACGACCATGAGAACCGCTGCAATGACCGCGATCGGTCGTAGAATAGAAGTCGAGATCAGGCGATCCATGATTTCTATCCCGCTTCGAGAGGTTTGATGGCCTGCCCGGGGCGCAGGCGTTCATTACCCCTGACCACGACCACGTCGCCTGGCTTCAGTCCCTCCATGACCTCGAAGCGACCGCCTATGGCGGCGCCGGTTTTCACCGGTCGGATCGCCGCCTTTCCATCCTTGAAAAGGTAAACCATGGAGCGACCCTTGAGGATGACGATCGCATCTTTGTGAACCGTCACTACGTCATTGACGGCGCCAATCGGGATCTGAACGGTGACGGATTGATTACCTGCTAGGCCGTCGCCGTGCGTTCCAAGATCTGGTGTGAGCCGAACGCTTCGAGTGCGAGTGCGGGTGTTTTCCTCCTGAATCACGGCGCGAACGACCGCGTTCATGGTGCTGCCGTCTTGCAGGGTGACCTGGACCTTGGTCCCTGCGATAAGACCCACGGTTCGGATCGCCGGAACGTCGGCCTCAATCTCGAGAGTCTTATCGTTCAGCAGGGTGACAATTGGATCGCCGACCCCTGTGTAATTACCGGCAACGGTATGCCGGACGACCACGACGGCGGGATAAGGCGCGGTAATCGTCGTGTCCTTGAGGGCGATATCCGCGAGATCAAGGTTCGCGCGCGCTCGCAGTACATCGGCTTCGGCCTGACCAAGCGCGCTGCGGGCGACCTCCATGTCGCGCTCGGTGTCTTCCTGGCGATCCTTGCGGAAGGCGGTTGAGCCCCTCAGCGATGTGATACGCTCGAAGGTTTGCTTCATTTTTCCGAGGCTCGCGTTCTCTCGGGAAATCTGAGCCTCGGCTCTCTTGAGATCGGCGACCCGCAACGCCCGTTCGCTCCGCATCCGGTCCGAGGCGAGCCGTGCCAGGACGGCGCCCCGTTCAACCCGATCACCGGCGCGGACCGTGACCTCGGTCACGCGTTCGGCGATGCGGCTAGCGACGATTCCGGATTCAGGCGCGATAAAGCGGCCAATCACCGGCATGGTCTGCGCTCTTGGTTCCAGCACGACCTTGTCGACGCCCACCGGTGTCACCCGGGTTTGCGTGACACCGGCGTTCGGCATCAATATCAAAGCATTGGCCGCCAGAATGCCGAGGGCGATACTATGTAAAGTCGGGTGTGACCACCAGGGAGATCCAGTTCCGATTCGGTGCCTCATGGCAAATCCCTACAAGG
>JAPKDN010000860.1 GCA_028822575.1 Alphaproteobacteria bacterium
GATATCTCCGAGGAGAACTCCGATGATGCCAAGGCTTTGCAAGTGGACGCGGCACCGGCGGACAGTTCAAAGGGTGATCAGGCCGCCAAAAGCTAATTTGCGGCCGACATCCGGGGCTTGATCTCGGAATCGGCCTTAGTGCGCCGCGGTGCCACCAGACAGGCGACCGCGTCCGGACCATGGAACGCTTGAATGTTGGACCTAGGTTGGCAGGAGTTCTTCCTGATCGCGACCATCGCCGTAGTCGTTGTTGGGCCCAAGGATCTGCCGAAGGTCATTCGCACCGTTGTGGGTTGGATTCGGAAGGTCCGGACGATGGCACGCGATTTCCAAGGCTCGATCGAGGAAGTGGCGCGTGAAGCGGAGCTTGATGAAATTCGCCAAGAAGCGCTGAAGCTGCAGGATCAGGATTTTTCCAAATCTATTTTGGATACGGTAGATCCGGACCGGGATCTCGCGAATGCTTTGAGGCAAACCCAATCCGCCGCCGAAAACGACGGCAGCGGCGAAAATTCCATGTTAAATCCTGAAACGTCCACCGACACGGAGCTTGATGCGACGCTCAAGGAGGAGGATAGGATTAAGGGTTGGGATGCATCAAGTGTTACGACGTCGTTGAGTTCGATCAGTCCTCCGGTGCGGCCTAAAACAAATGATGGGCCCCAAAAGTCCGCCCGTAAGCCTCGCGCGAAGAAATCGAATAAGGCCGAGGATAATGGCGCGCAGATCAAGCCTGCCCGTAAATCGCGCGGGAAACCCGCGATGCCCGATGGGACCGCGGTGACGAAGTCCACGACCGCGCGCAAGCCCCGGACCCCCCGCGAGGCGCCAGAATCAAAACCTGATGCTGATGGTCAATCGCCGACCGACACTCCAGTGACGGTGGAGTAGGTCATGCCGGCCGTTGATCTTGAGAACGACAAGATGCCCTTGCTGGAGCACTTGGTGGAACTGCGCCAACGGTTGCTCTATTCGTTCTTCGGCATGATCGTGGCCTTTTTCCTGTGTTATTCGGTGGCTGGTCATATCTATAATTTTCTTGTTCAGCCCCTGGCGGACGCGACGGAGGGGCAGGCCGGTCGGCGGATGATCTTCACGGCGTTGCACGAGGCATTTTTTACGCAGATCAAGGTAGCCTTTTTCGCGGCAATGTGTGTTTCGTTCCCGATAATGGCTGCCCAGGCTTGGGGGTTCATTTCGCCGGGCCTCTACAAGAACGAGAAAAGCGTTTTTTTACCGTTCCTTATCGCGACGCCGGTGCTGTTCACCGTAGGCGCAGCCATGGTCTATTATTTGGTGATACCTCTCGCTTGGCGTTTCTTCCTCAGCTTCGAGACGGTGGGCGGAGACGGCAATCTGCCGATGGAACTGGAGCCTAAGGTAGACCAATATTTGGCCCTGGTGATGCGTCTAATCTTTGCGTTTGGCGTCTGTTTCGAACTGCCAGTGTTGATTGTCCTTCTCGCCAAGATAGGGATCGTTTCCGCCGCGGGATTGCGGGCCAAGCGCAAATACGCGGTGCTCATCGCGTTTGTGGGTGCCGCCGTGCTGACCCCGCCGGACGTGATCAGTCAGATCCTATTGGCGGTCCCAGTGATCCTACTTTATGAAATTTCAATCCTTTGCGCGGTGTTCATCGAAAAGCGACGTGGGGGTGAGACCCCGACGGGTGATGACGAGAAAGCGGAACGCGCCTGATTTGCGCCCGGCATCCCTGGACCGTGACGGCCCGCGCCAGTATAAGAGCCCGACTTCATGACCCATGACCGGTTTGGGCTTTTCCATGCATGACATCAGACGTATCCGCGAGGATGGAGATGGTTTCGACGCGGCGATGAAAAGACGCGGGTTGGAATCGATTTCGGCCGAAATTCTCAAGATGGACGAGACCTGGCGGGCGGGAACCACCGAGCTGCAGTCGTTGCAACAACGGCGTAACGAGGCGTCCAAGCAGATTGGTGTCTTGAAGCAAAAAAAACAGGACGCCGAGGTCTTGATCGAC
>JAPKDN010000861.1 GCA_028822575.1 Alphaproteobacteria bacterium
GTTTGATCTGACTTGACGATAATATCACCGGCCTCGAACATGATCAGGCATAGCCTCACTGGCGTCCTCTTTGCGGTTTTGGGCGGCGAAAGCCCACCGTTGAGGTGCTTAAGAATTTTTGACTTTTTGATCCCAATTTTCTTCTAGAATATTGGACGGCTCTAACGTCCTTGAAGCCTTTTTAGCTGCGCATCCAGGCGTTGCCCCAGAGATTCAAGGTCCGCCGATCATGTGGCCAATGGCGTACCGGATGTTCGGCGTCCATGTGTTCCAATTCGGCGGAGAATTCAACCTTGTTGCCATCGGGGTCCAGGATCATGAAAAACAGATTATTGCCGGCGCCGTGGCGACCCGGACCCCACCAGATCGGAATATCCAGGGTCGCCAGATGATCGGCCCAGTCGCGAATATGGTTCCAGGACGGGGTCTCGTAGGCGCAATGGTCGAAGCCTTTCTCGGGCGCGCGAAAGGCTGCGAAACTGTGATGTTCCGGGTCGGAGCGATAGAAGGCGGCGGTTACCGCGCCGTCATCGGCCATGACATGGTCGGATGGCAGGAAACCGAGGACCCGCTGATAGTATTCCATCATCGCCGGCAGGTCCGGGCTGGCTACGACCACGTGCTGGAGCCGGCCGTCGATCCCCTCCGTCGTTGCTGTCGCCGGGCGCTCCACGCCAAAGCAGAGCGTATTGCCATCGGGATCATGGACCGCGAATGAGCCTTGTTGCAGCAGCGGGGAAGGCGAGTGGACGAGATCTCCACCCTCAGTCTCGACATGCGCTCGCAACGCCATCAATTTGTCGTCATTGGCCACCGTGAAGCCGCTATAGGCGAGGGTTTTCGCTGTTCCCAACGTTAGTAGTAACCGCCGCCCCGGCCCATCGAGCAGCCATTGTCCAGCGCCAATTTCGGTTTCGGCCATGCCGAGCGCGTCGCGGTAGAATTCCCGCATTGGGTCTGGCTCGCCTGTCTCCAGGCAAAGGTGGCTGAGTTTGGCGGACCAAAGTGGCGTTTCGGGCATCGAATACTCCTCTGTCGAGAGAGACCGACTTTAGCAGCGGCGCTTGGCTTTCGGAATTTCAAAAACAGGGGGGTAACGTCGGCGATTACGTCTCCCTTGGCGCGTCGTGTCAAGCTGGGTTGGGCAATGGTTTTCTTGCCTCACCCGACGGTGTGTTTTCATTGGTGATGTAGCCGTGCCGGCAATATGCCCCGGCCTGCGCCGTGGTAAGACTGGGATTGTCACTTGCTAGGGAACCGGTCATGTAAACCACCGTCATCCGTAACGCCACCTGGGTGGTTGCCTGGGATGCGCGGGACCAACGCCATGTCTATTTGCGTGACGTCGATCTCGTTAACCAGCATCCTTCGAGCCGGCTGATGGGGATGATTTGCTCCTCCCAGATCGATACCTGTTCGGCAGAACTGCTGCGCGAAGCCTATGATTATGCGTCCGGGCGAAACCTTCCCTGGTAGACCCACGCCGCCCAGTCGGTCACGTAGTTTCAGGAGATGATCCGCCGCTACGGCAAGACGCCGATCCAGTGGATGGACGATATCGGCGCGCTGGGAGAGCATACGATTATCGGCCACGGCATCTTCCTCGACCATCACCCCTGGCTACACTGGTCGACCTGGAACGATCTTGGCCTGATTGCCGACAACGGCGTCAAGGTGGCGCATTACCCGACCGTGTTTATGCGCCAAGGCATCGTTTTGCAGACGTTTGGGGGCTATTTGAAGGCCGGGATCAACATGGGGATTGGCACCGACACCTATCCGCATAATTCTCTCAAAGAGATACGCAACGCCGGCACTGTGGCGCGTGCCGTGGCTGGGACAGTCCACGACCTGAACACCTCGAATATCTTCAACGCCGCGACTATCGGTGGGGCCAATGCGTTGAAACGCGACAACATTGGCCGGCTGGCGGTGGGGGCGCCAAGGTGGATCTCGTGCTGGTTGATTTGAAGGCACCCTCGATGATGCCGGTACGCTAG
>JAPKDN010000862.1 GCA_028822575.1 Alphaproteobacteria bacterium
GCCCCGCCCGTCTGCCACGCCTGCGGCAAGCCCGCGCCGGGCGAGCCCGGCGACGTCGAATGGAGCGACGCGCGCTGCCGCGCCTGCGTCGCCGAGGTCGCCGCCATGGTCGAGTCCACGATCGAACTCTAAGACTTTAGACTTAGGAGATTCCCAAGGCGTCCCAGGTGATCGGCACGTTGAGAAGGACGGTCTGCACCGTGATGGGCGACTATGCCGCCGAAGGCACGGTCCGGTCGAGGAGACCGTGGCCCACGCCGACCTGGAGCGCGATCGCGCCGAGCCAGACGGCCGCGGCCGCGGGCCGCGACGCGAACGCCGCGCATCGATTCGCGATCGGCGCGAACAGAGCCTGAGGAAGCGCGAGCGCGATGCGTCGTGCCAGGACCGTTCCCGCGAGGGCCGCAATTTGGACAGCCCAGACGGCCGTACCGTTCCGTAGCATGAGCAAAAAGGCGATCCATTCTATGGGGCTCAGCAAGGCGTGGAGGACAAGGTTCCCGTGCGACAAGTGCGCTCGCCGATACTTCTGGACCTCAATTGCGTAGCCGCGGCGCCATGCCGCCGCGTAGCGGGCAGCGGCAGCCCTCACTGGCATAGAGCTCGAGCCACCATTGCCCCATCCAAAAAGGTTTCAGTTGCTGCAACATTAGGTGCACTAATAATTGGCCTAGGCCTAGGACTGGACTTAAGGTGGCGTGCTTTTCCGGAAGCACAAGAGGACCAATATGCCGGAACCGCGTAATCATATGAACCGGTACTACGTGGCGCCGGGCCACATGCCGCCGCCGGGCGCGATCGACATGTGAGTCTCGACCGCTATTTCGCGAAAAAAGCGCCGCGTAATTTTGCTCCCACGTCGCAGGTGGCGCATGTGCCAGCCGACGGGGCCGGAGCCGCACAAGTTTCGCGTCTTCGATACGTATAAAAACGACAAGGAGGACGTGCCGATCCACCGCTTCCTCACGGCCGCCGATCAGAGTGCGTGGAACCCTCCCCCCTTCCCCCCGTTGGTCGCGCGACGATCGCGCCGCGCGCGCCCGCAGACGACATCCCGAAGATGCGGGAGATGCTCGACGCGAAACTGATCAAGGACATCAACGAGCAGCCCTTTGGCACCGTGACGATGCGATTTTCGGCGCTCCACTTCGCCGCGCGGAACGGCTCCGAGGAGGCAGTCAAGATGCTCCTGGAGCACGGCGCCGACCCGTTCCTCGACTGCCGCGACAACGCCAAGCCCATCGAGACGGCCAACACCCTCGGCCACTACCACATTGGCGAGATGCTCTGGAAGAAAATGCGAGAAATGAAGAAGCCCAAGAACGGCGAGAAGTTCGGACAGCTCGGGGCCTGGGGCGGCGCGGGCCAGGCGCCCTACAACGACGACGAGGACCGCGGCGGGATCTGCATGCCGCACAACGTGGACCCTGCGGACTACGTCGAGCCGGAGGTCGGCCTCTGATCAGGGGGCCCGTCCCATCCCCGCGCGACCGAAGAGGATCGTGGCGCGTGAAACCCCCACCCTCTTTGGAACTCCCCTGCGTATACCGGCCCTTTGCTCTGTAGTACGGGTGCCTTCGGGAGGGACCGGGCGCGCCTAACGTCTCCAAATGCGTCTGCCGTCTGTGAGCCCCCCAACGGTCATGGTCGGGACTCGGCCTCTATATCGGGGACTGTGGTTCAAGTTCCGTGTCGCACTGGATTCTGAAGCCGCTCAAAATTCTGAACGACAGTGTGTGATGAGCATGACAGATCTCCTTCCCCCCGCTAATGCGGCCCCTACTTCAACCCCTGGGGTCATGGAAATGGAATGTAGTCTATGTCTGATGCCCTACGGGGAGACGGTCCAGCTCCGGTGCGGGCATCGGTTCGACTCTGCGTGCCTGCAAAGATGCGCGAACCACGACCTTCACCGGTGCCCGATATGCCGGCGGCCGCACGAGCTCGACCCGGATGCGCTCCGGGAGCGCCTTCGGAAGCACCGCGATGGGTACCG
>JAPKDN010000863.1 GCA_028822575.1 Alphaproteobacteria bacterium
CCAGCACCACGCCAGATGCTTGACCGCGTCATAGCTGATCGCGCCAAGACCTAAGGAACTGGCGGAAAAATTGGTTTATCGCAAACACCAGGGAAAGTAACCTTGGCACGAAAAGAATGAGCCGGTTGTGGGCAATCATCTGGGAACGCGGCGGTAAATTTGTCGCTCTTGCTGAGTTCTCGAAGCGCGATAATCGGACATGAGACGGCACCTGACACATTTTTGGCGGACCTTGCGGGTTGGTCTGGCTATACCCTCTGGCGGGTTACTCCGCTGGGTTTTAATATTTCCGATAATTTCGATACCATTGATGACGTTCGAATGAAGTGATCACCTTCAGCCGGCCCGCCACGCGAGAGAGACCGTTGGATCATCCCTACACAGGTTTGGACAGACGAAATTACTGGCGTACGGCGGTTTCCGAAATAGATCCAGGGGAGCCGTTCCAAGAGATCTGGACTCCGAAGTTCTATATCAACCGAGAAACCAGGCTGATCTCGGCGGGATCGTGCTTCGCCCAGCATGTTGGCGGGTGGCTGCGGGAAAATGGCTATGACTGGCTTCCCTCCCGGTTGGCTCCGGAGGCGGCCGGGTTCTCTTTCGCCCTCGGAAACATCTATACGCCTGCGGCATTGTCGCAATGGCTCAAGGCGGCGCTCGGCGAATTGGACCTGGAGCATACGTCCCACGCCGAGCGCGGCGTGCATTACGATCTCCTGCGACCGACGGTGTTTTCCGAAGGGTTCCCGGATTTAACGGCGATTCGCGATGCGAGGCAGGCGGCAACCCGGGAACTGTTGACGCAAATTGAACGCGCCCAGGTTTTCATCTTTACTCTTGGCCTTACCGAAGCCTGGCTGGACGAACGCGGTACGGTCTATCCGGTTTGCCCGGGAACCGTCGCTGGCCGATACGAGCCGGCGCGTCATCGCTTCAAAAACTACGACTACCAGGAAATTCTCGATGATTTACTTCAGGTTCGCGCCCTGATCGATCGCCTTAATCCGGACTTGAAGATCATTCTGACGGTCTCTCCGGTGCCGCTTACCGCGACTGCTTCGCGCGAGCACGTTTTGGTGGCCACGACCCATTCGAAGTCAGTTCTGCGATCGGTCGCAGGCTATTTGAGCGCGACCGATGACAGGTTCGATTATTTCCCGTCCTACGAACTCATCAACGCTCCGCAAGCTCGGGCGATGTTCTTCGCCGACAATCTCCGATCGGTTACGCGCAAGGGTGTCGACTACGTTTTGGCGCACTTTTCCGATTCCCTTCAAAAGGGCGTGGACGTCGATCGCGACGGCGGGGCGCCGATCATCGACCGACCCGCCACCGTGAGCAATGCCGCCACCGATCTGTTTTGCGATGAGGAGTATCTCGATAGCGGGCTGATCGTTGGCGACAAAGCGATACCGGATGTCCTGCTCGTGGGTGACAGCCATATGGGTAAACTTTCCCAAGCCCTCGGAAGACTGGGCATCGCGCATCTGGGCGGACGGACGATGAATGGGTCATCTTGGGTCGAAAAACGGTTCGCCCTGGACGAAGGTTTGTACTTCACCCTGCTCGACGGTGACGCCGGGCAGGGGTCCTGGGAAAAAATCATGGAGGCCTTCAAACGTCGGATCCGCGGCTCCGAAAGCGATGGCAAGCCGGTTCTGTTCACGAATATTGGATTGCACACTCATCAAAGCATCGACCATTGTTGGAATTGGCTGGAGAGAACTTTTGAAATTCAGGGCACGGTCTCGCACAAGCAGCTGGAAATATTTTTCCAGACCGAATTAGCTCCACACTTGGCGTTGCTCGAGCGGCTGGTTCTAGATTTCGAGGTCATTTTGATCTCGGACCCGCCCCTGCAGTCGTTTTTCGAGCTGACGAAAAACCATGTCTATGTCTTCGAATGGTACGAGAGTGGCTATGAAATCATAACCACAGCGCTTGGTTGCGAATTTTTCAACACTCGTCGCTGGCTCGCCGCATTCGCGCGTTGGCC
>JAPKDN010000864.1 GCA_028822575.1 Alphaproteobacteria bacterium
CATCGATCTGATTCTCGGTTGTCCGCACCAACTCGTCGAGCGCATCCGTCGGAGCGAAGCCCTGCAACACAAAACGATAATGAGCCGGACCGATCGCCGATTCGTTCAGGCCAAGCTTCATGTTAAGACGAGGCTTAGGCAACAGGTCGCCGGCGATGTGTTCGCGCAACAACTGGTCGTACGGCACATCGGCATTGAGCGCACGGATGAGGTAGTTGCGATACTGGTTGGCATTCGGGATGGCAGGATCGCCCTCGCTCCCAAGTGATTCCGCATAGCGCACCCAGTCCATCCAATGCCGCGCCCAGCGCTCACCAAAATGGGGCGAGGCGAGCAGTCGCTCGACGGCATTCACGACAGCGGCCCGGCGATCACCCTCAGCAACCTGCACAAACGCCGCTGTCTCCTCCGTCGTCGGTGGCAGGCCGGTCAGCACAAACGACAGGCGGCGAATGAGTGCGTGCGGTTCGGCGTTGCCCACCGGAGAAAGACCCTCAGCCTCCCACTCGGCCTGAATGAATTTGTCGATGTCGGTTTGCGCCCAATCGCCCTTCACACGCGGCGGCGCAGGAAAACGAACCGGCTGAAAACTCCACCATTGCTTTCGCTGCTCGCGGATGGTCTCCCACGAGGTGGCCTTGGCAATGTCCTCCCTGGTCGGCTGCTTGGTACGCGGATCGGGAGCTCCCATGGCTATCCACTTTTCGAAATTCCCGATGACCACCGGAGACAATCTCGGGCCGTCCTTGGGCATCTTGAGATCCTTCTCCTCGTGTCGAATGACCCGAAGCAACCGACTCGAGCCCGGCTTGCCGGCGACGAGCACCGGGCCGCTGTCGCCACCCTTGGCCAAACCGCCCTGCCAATCCAGCGCCAAGCCGCCCTTGGCCTTATCGCTGCTGTTGTGGCACTCGTAACAATGCTCGGCGAGGACAGATCGGATGTTTTTTTCGAAAAACTCGACCTGCTCCGCCGTGGGATCAGCCATCAAGCCGACTGCCGTAAAACCAAAAGACAGTAGTAGGCATTTAAAAAGCTGATGCATCACGGACGATTAGATGGCAGCCTCAGTAAATCTGCAACCGTAAAGGCTAAGTGTCCACTGAAGTTGCCCCTTCCAAATAAAACGCAAACAGCAGGCAGTGCCTTCAATTGATGCGGCGGGAAAACCTGCGCTTGGAGATTGGCTCAGCCCTTCTTGTATTTTGGGTTATGCAAACGCACTGGATCCTCCTTGGGATCCTCCGGCGTGACACCGACAACCAGATCAAAACCGACGGTCAGTTCACCGGTCTTTGATCCCTTCAAGGGCTTGAACTCCTTAATGAGCATGTTCCTCAAATTCGGGTTCTTGATTTCATTGATGGGCCCATCGCGCTTTATCTTTGGATCGCCCTTCACATAAAGCTGCGTGGTCAACACCCTATGCCTGCCCCGGATCACGGCAAAATGAATGTGTTGCGCCCGACCACCATATGGGGGCGGCTTCACGGTTCTGAAGTAATATTCGCCGGAACTTCCGGTGATGAACCTTCCAAAGCCCTGAAAATTCTTATCTCTTTTTGAATTTTTCGCGGTCTGCGAGTGAATGTACACGCCCTGATTGTCCACCTGCCATAGTTCCACGATGGCGTTCCTGATGGGGTCTCCCTTGCTATCGAGGATTTTCCCGCTGACATGGGTCACCTCGCCAATCGCGGGAGTGATGGAGTCGTTGATACGAAGAAGATCGTTGTCGGTGTCCAGAGGAAGATGATCCGGGTAGAGTGGACCCTCGGTCTGTCTGGGCGTCAAAGTGAGGGCCTCCGCGAAGGCACCGCTAACCGTCCAGAATGCAGTGGTTCCCAGGGCCGCTTGCTTCAGGAAACGACGTCTTCCGATGATGTTCAGGTGTCGATGTTTCAACATTTTATTTTCCAGCTTGGTTTAATTCGACCGGTTTATTGCTCCCGAAAAACTACATCGTCAATCAAGTTTATCCAACAACTTCTTTG
>JAPKDN010000865.1 GCA_028822575.1 Alphaproteobacteria bacterium
CCGAGGATGACTCCGAACGGGAGTTTGCCGATGATATCCGCCGCCACGTCACCACTAATGGCCGAACCGCATAGCGTCATCGCTAGCGCCAACAAGGTCGAGGACACCGGGGGGCCTCCATGACATGTGACTATTCAGACGAGAAAGATAGCAACCGCCGCTACTGGGACGCATTGGTCGCCGTTAACGCCAATACCGAGGGTAATGACGGTTATAACGTCAAAGGATTTCTCGCTGGAGAGCGCGATCTGCACCCGATCGAGCTACGGGAACTTCCCGATGTTTCCAGCCTTTCGTTGCTGCATCTGCAGTACCATTTCGACTTGGACACCCTGACCCTGGCGCGCAAGGGGGCGACGGTCACCGGCTGTTACTATTCTTCCGCCAAGATCGAGACGGCGCGGCGGCCGGCAACCAGGCTCGGATTTGACGCTACCTTCATCGAGGGTGATCTCTATGATGCGCCGGATCTGATCAGCGGTCAGTTTGACGCCGTATTTGTACGCTGGGGCGCGATCAACTGGCTACTGCACATCCAAGGCTGGGCCAAGGTCATGGCCCATTTCGTCAAGCTGGGCGGCTGGTTCTATATGGAAAGGGATATCCCATGGCCTATACGACCAATAATGAGGATCCCGACAGCCCGGTGCGCGTGATGCATCCGTATCTTCAAAAGCTCCCCCCGCTGCGCTTTCAAACGACAACCGCCTACACCGCCAACGAAACAAAGCTCGAGGTGACGGAGAACCATGAATGGTTTCATCCAATCGGCGAAGTTGTGACAAGCTTGGTCGAGGCGGGACTGAGGCTTGAGTTCCTGCACGAGCATCCCGAGATTCCCTGGCGCGCCACGCCCTATTTGGTCATCAACGAGCCCGGCCAGTGCCGAATTCCGCACAATTGGCCGAACATTCCGCTTTCGTCTTCGTTGAAGGCGGTGAAGCCACAAACCTAAAATTCAGGGATGCCGGTCGCGGTCGGGGGAAATGAACGGGGCGCCCCAGCTCTTCCTGCACATCTCGCAATGGCAAACGGAGAAGATTTTTCATGGTATCCAATGACAACTGGGGCTGGCGCGCGCGGATCGGGATGTTCATCGTCGGCAGCGAGGCCGTCCCGGAGGCCGAATGGTGGGCCATGGCACCGCCCGATGTGTCGGTTCACGCGGCTCGCGTCAGCGCTCCGACGCCCTGGGCGCGCTGGAACGAAATCCGAAGCGCCGTCTACCCCGAGGACGATTTGGCGCGGGGCGCCCGTCAATTCGCAGCGATGCGCCTATCCGCGGCGGTCATTGGCCACAGCTCCAGCAGTTTTGTCGGCGGCGCAGGTTGGGACCATGCGTTGGTGGAAAGCCTTTCCAAGACCTTGGGTTCGGAGACGATCGTCACCACCAACGGTTTGGATACGCTCGCCGCGCTCCGCGCCTCTGGAGCCAAGCGTCCATATCTGATCATGCCGCCTTGGTACAACGATGAAACCATCGCCGCCGGCGTCCGATATTACGAAGAACAAGGGTTCGAACCCGCCGGCTATTCACGCCACGACCCGGGCCGAAAATGGCGAGATCTGCCACCCGGTGACCTGTATCCACACGGAGCGGGCTTCGAGCAGGAGATCGAACCACTTTACACCCGGATCATGCAATCCTGTCCGGCCAAGGCCGACGCAGTCTTCATCGCCGGCACAGGTTTTCGATGCGTCGGCATTCTGGAAACGCTCGAACAGGACCTAGGCCGACCCGTGATTTCGGCGAACCAAGCCAGCCTTTGGCATTGTCTAAGATCAATTGGTATTCGGTCCGAAATTGCCGGTTACGGAAATCTATTGAGGATTTAAACCTAAATTAAGCATTTTCGAATGGTTTTGTCGGTCCGAAATACTTGTCTTACTTGTGTAGATTTTCGTGCACCCGGATTGAATTCTTCACTATCGAGCCGCGCAACACACAGATGTGCTTGGCCTGAATTCTCACCAAAGCGATTTGATGCTGG
>JAPKDN010000866.1 GCA_028822575.1 Alphaproteobacteria bacterium
GCGAATTCGGCATAGTCGAACAAACCGACATCGCCGATCAATTCCGCAATATCCGGGTCCGCGAATAGAAAATGCGTGCCGAGCGTAGGCTTGCCAGCGTCCAGCGCCTCGCGAAAGGAGTTTTTCATAATCATCAGTTGGTTCCTTTTCAAAGCGGAGCGAGTCCAAGGAGGTTTGTGATACCTTAACACGACACCGGTCCAAGTGCTTCAGGCGTGCAATCCCATTGACCTCCCCGCGCCAACCGGCTCTGTTCGAGGGCTCGTGAATTCGCCAGGAAAACCATACCATGTCCATCGCCGGCCCCGTCCGCATCGCCGTTGATATTGGTGGCACCTTCACCGATCTGCAGATCCTAGACGAGGAGAGCGGCGCCACCCACGCGGTAAAAACGCCAACAACGCCTGATGACCCCTCGCGGGGGCTGGCAGAGGGACTGAAGATCGCGGCGCAGGATGTTGGTTTTTCCCTGACCCAGGTCACCGCCCTAATGCACGGCACGACGATCGCGACCAACGCCGTGTTGCAGAGACGCCTTGCGAAGGCGGCCCTGGTGACCACTGCCGGTTTCGAGGACGTTTTAGAAATCGGCCGGCACGTCCGCAAGAACGTCTACGCGAACCGGGCTGAAGAAAGGGTGCTGTTGATTCCGCGGCGACGGCGATTCGGGCTGGTGGAACGCATGCGCGCCGACGGCTCGGTCGAAACCCCACTCAAGGCCACCGCGATGGCTCAGGTAATCGAGCAATTGACCGAGGTCAAGCCCGAGGCTATCGCCGTCACGCTGCTGCACGCCTATGCCAATGCTGAGCACGAGGAACGTATCGCCGAAGCCCTGGCCAAGGCCTTACCAGACGTGCCGCTGTCACTATCGCACCGGGTTTGCCCAGAGGTACGCGAGTTCGAACGGACTTCAACCACCGTTCTCAACGCAATGTTAGTCCCAGTGATCCAAGATTATTTGACCAACCTTCGTCAATGTCTTGGAGACCTTGGCCTCTCGGCTCCGGTCTATCTTGTTCAATCCAATGGTGGTGCGGCGCTTCCCGATACAGCGGCAGAACAGCCCGCACGCCTGCTACTTTCAGGTCCTAGCGGCGGAGCGCTGGCCGGTGAGGTTTTGTCCAGGACACTCGGCGAACCAAACCTTATCGGCGTCGACATGGGGGGCACTAGTTATGATGTGTCCCTGGTCGTCAACGGCAAGGTCCGACAGATTGCGGAAGGCACCGTCGACGGCTGCCCGGTGCGTTTGCCGATGGTTGAGATCCGCACGATCGGCGCTGGCGGTGGATCGATCGCGAGAGTAGAAACCGGAGGCCGACTTCGGGTCGGCCCGGATAGTGCCGGCGCCGTACCCGGCCCAGTCTGCTATGGCCGGGGTGGTACAGCGCCCACGGTTACGGACGCCAATCTCATACTGGGGCGGATCGATCCTGGTTTCTTTCTAGGCGGCGGCATGAGACTGGATCTGGAGGCAGCCCAATCAGCCATCAAGAACGCCATCGGAGATCTACTAGGGCTCAACGTTGACGAAGCCTCCGAGGGGATCACCCGCGTAGCGGTCTCCGCGATGGCGGCGGCTATACGGCTCAGCCTGTTCGAAAAAGGCCTCGACCCACGTGATTTCGCGCTAGTTTCCTTTGGCGGCGCCGGCGGCCTGCATGCGTGCGATACTGCCGACGAGCTAGGCGCGACACGGGTAATCTTCCCGCGCGACCCAGGCACGCTCAGCGCCTGGGGCATGCTTTCCTCCGATCTTGTTCATGATTTCGCCCGTTCCAGTCTGATGCCGGCAGACGAAAGTTCGACCCCGGCGTTGACGACGCTCGCCAAGGCTCTTTTCGATCAGGGCACCGCGGCTCTCGACGCCGATGGCGTCACGCCCGGGTCCCGCGCTCTGTCGCTTAGCCTTGATCTGCGCTATCCCGGACAAGGTTATGAGATCTGCGTCCCGCTGACCGAGCCGACGGCACCAACCCGATCGGCGA
>JAPKDN010000867.1 GCA_028822575.1 Alphaproteobacteria bacterium
ACGTGTTTAATCCAATCACGATTTATTTTTGCTACGATCGAGAAAATAAACTGCGCGCTGTCCTCTATGAGGTCAAAAATACCTTTGGGGAACAACACGGGTACTTAATCCCTGTCAGCGCCGACAGGCGGGGGGATCAGCCGATCGTGCAGGCGTGTGACAAGGCTTTTTACGTTTCACCTTTTATCGACATGGTCGCGCGTTATCGGTTTCGTCTCAAGGAGCCACGCGACCGGCTTTCCATTCTGATTCGGCAATCCCTGCGCGATGGAGAAACACTGCTTGCCACCCTCACCGCGCAGCGCGGTGCCCTGACAGATCGAGCGCTGCTGCGGGTCCTCGTTGCTTATCCGTTCCTAACTGCCAAGATTGTCGTCGCTATCCACTGGGAAGCCTTGAAATTGTGGATCAAGGGGGCTCGTTACCACGCGCGCCCGACCCCGCCCGACAATGAAGTTTCCTTGATCCAAAACGGTCACCCGGCGCACGAAAGCGGCGGCACCGACCCAACCACTCACTGACGCCAGGAGTATTGAGTGCGATGAGTTCTAGAAATTGCCAGCTAACCGCACAAAATCCAACGCCAAAGCGGGATCAGAGCACTTGACCAATACGACCGTTGAACAAAAAGGTCGACGCTTTAGTCTTTCACCATGGATGAGGCTTGCCTTTCTCATTCTGCGTCGCCTCCGCAAGGGTGCTCTCACGGTAGTTCTGTCGGATGGGCAAAGGTTTGGATTCAAAGGTTCCCTTGCTGGGCCGACGGCGGAAGTTCATGTAAACCATCAGAATGTTGCCAAACGGCTTTTGCTTGGCGGTGACCTCGCCTTCGCCGAAAGCTACATGGACGGCGCCTGGGAGAGCCCCGACCCCGCTGCGCTTTGCGAGTTGTGCGCAACCAATTGGGACTACATTTCTAGCGCCATGGATAGCCATTGGCTTGTCCGCGCTATGCGCCGGGTCGGCCATTTTCGGCGCCGTAATTCCAAAACCGGAAGCCAGCGAAACATCAGCCATCATTATGATATCGGCAATTCGTTTTACGAATGCTGGCTGGATCCGACGATGACCTATTCCTCAGCAATTTTCGAAGGTTCCGAAGAGGGCCTGGAAACCGCCCAAATGCGTAAGTATCGACGCCTTGCCAACAGCCTGGACTTGCGACCAGGCCAAAAGGTGCTCGAAATTGGAAGCGGTTGGGGTGGTTTTGCCCGCCTGCTTGCGCGTGAATATGGCGTCACGGTTGTCGGCCTCACCTTGTCGACCGAGCAACGCGCCGAGGCAATGAAACGGATTGCCGCAGACGGTCTTTCGGACAAGATTGAAATCCGTCTTCAGGACTATCGGGATGTTAGGGAAAGCTTTGACCGTATCGCCTCGATCGAAATGCTTGAAGCCGTAGGCGAAGCCTATTGGTCGACCTACTTCGCGACCCTGCGGGATCGCCTAGTTTCGGGCGGTTTGGCCGCCGTTCAGGTCATCACCATCAATGACCGGAACTTTGAAAGTTACAGAACTAACCCGGATTTCATCCAAAAATACATTTTTCCAGGCGGTATGCTCCCCAGCCAGGAACGGCTCGCCTGGCAATATAACCAGGCGGGGCTCCGCATTGTCGCCGATGACGGTTTTGGGTTGGACTACGCAAGAACTCTCGCGATCTGGCGCGACCGCTTCCTCGAGGCCTGGCCAGAGATCATGGAACAAGGATTCGACGACCGATTCCGACGGATGTGGGACTATTATCTTTGCTATTGCGAGGGCGGCTTTCGGGCCGGCCATATTGATGTCCGCCAGATTATTTTGAAACACGCTTGATAATCAGTAATGGCGTCGCCTCCCCTCTCCGCAAAGGTGCTCCTGGCCTATGCTGCGCCCGGGCTTCCGCTGGCGATTCTAAGCCTGCCGCTGTTCATTTTCCTACCTACTTTCTACGCTGAGTCCCTCGGGCTTAGCCTAACGATCATCGGTATCGTCCTTTTGGTCG
>JAPKDN010000868.1 GCA_028822575.1 Alphaproteobacteria bacterium
GATTACCGCCAAGTTGAATATCGGTGCCCCGGCCGGCCATGTTCGTTGCGATGGTTACCGCGCCTGGCTCACCGGCCAAAGCAATAATTTGCGCTTCTTGCTCGTGGAAGCGCGCGTTCAGTACCTTATGCGGGATGGTCCGCAGCTTGAGCAATTCGGAAAGATGCTCGGACTTCTCGATCGACACCGTGCCTACCAGGGCCGGTTGGCCGCGTTCCCGACAATCTGCGATCAGTTCGATGATGGCTTCCCATTTCTCGCGCTCGGTGCGGTAGACTTCGTCATCATGGTCCTCGCGATTGACATCGACATTGGTTGGCATCTCGACAACTTCGAGGTTGTAAATTTCGGCAAATTCCGAGGCCTCGGTCATCGCGGTACCGGTCATGCCGGCGAGCTTGGGATAAAGCCGGAAATAATTCTGGAAGGTAATCGAGGCCAGGGTCTGGTTCTCGTTCTGAATGGTCACGTTTTCGCGCGCTTCCAGGGCCTGGTGTAAACCTTCGGAATACCGACGACCTTCCATGGCGCGACCGGTGAATTCGTCAATGATGATCACCATATCATCACGAACCATGTAGTCCACATCGCGAGCGAAAAGCTTGTGTGCCCGAAGCGCCTGGTTGACGTGATGCACGGCGGAAATGTTTTGAATGTCGTACATCCCGCCATCGGTGATCACGCCGTGTTCCTGCAGTAGTTGTTCGATATGTTCCGTTCCGGCCTCGGTCAGGGTGACCGTCCGTTGCTTCTCGTCCTTTTCGTAATCCTCGTCGATCAAAAGAGGCATCAGCGCGTCGATTTGGCGATAAAGCTCCGAGCTGTCCTCGGCAGGACCTGAGATGATTAGCGGCGTGCGCGCCTCGTCGATCAGGATCGAGTCGACCTCGTCGACGATCGCAAATTCAAAGTCCCGCTGGCTCATATCCTCAAGCCGAAACTTCATGTTGTCCCGTAGATAATCGAACCCGAATTCGTTGTTGGTGCCGTAGGTTACGTCGGCGGCATAGGCGGCCTGGCGTTCCTCATCACTCAATCCGTGAATAATCACCCCGACTGATAGACCGAGAAAACTATAGATCGTGCCCATCCAGGCGGCGTCGCGTTGGGCCAGATAGTCATTCACCGTGACGACGTGCACGCCACGGCCCTTTAGAGCGTTGAGATAGACGGGAAGGGTTGCGACCAGGGTCTTGCCTTCACCGGTCTTCATCTCGGCGATCTTGCCATCATGCAGCACGATACCGCCAAGCAACTGGACGTCAAAATGCCGTTGGCCGAGCGTGCGTTTGGCCGCTTCGCGGACGGTTGCGAAAGCATCCTCCAGCAAATCCTCCAGGCTTTCCCCATCCCTGAGTCGCTCCTTGAACCAGCGCGTGCGGCTCGCGAGTTCCTCGTCGCTGAGATCCTCCACTAGCGGCTCGAGCGCGTTGATCGCGTCGATACGCTTTTGCATCTGTTTAAGAACTCGATCGTTCTCGGAACCGAACAATGCCTTGGCGATGGCGCCGAACATGGGGGCTCCTTGCTGGTGACGGGCGATGCTTCACGTAGGCTGTTATAAGGGCGGGAACGCCCGGGGCACAACGGTTGTGAGAAATAGGTTCTACATCGGGCGGTGTCAATGCGGCCAGAGGGTCTATAGCCGTTGATGCCACTAAACTCTGGGTCGGTTTCGGTCCAAGTCGGCCAGAGAAAGCAAGATACTGGCTCGCGCGTGGGCGGTTGAAGAAGAATACCTCCGCAATAAAATCCATAGAACAAGCCGTGATTTTAGGGCCGTTACCGTAAGTCCGGTGTTGGCGTGCAAGGCGAACAGTATCCCGATGTATCCATCGATCGCTCCACGCCGATGCTTTTGGCGTGTTGATCTGCTGGGCCAGCGTGAACATCCATCTTTTGGCGACCTTACTGTTCGCAATGAGCGAAGAATGGTTGCCGGGACCTGGCGCATAGGTTTAGTGGAACCTGTTTGGACTGGGT
>JAPKDN010000869.1 GCA_028822575.1 Alphaproteobacteria bacterium
CAGCGCCGATTTGAGCACCAGCTTGCGGGCGCGTAAAAAATGCAGCTAAAGCGCGGAGCATAGTCCCGCCGACGGTATCCTGGCGGGAGTTATTACCGCGCCCCGTTTCGGACTAGTCTCCCACGCAAAGGCGGCATGCACCTTGCCACGCCGGACTGCCTTGGTTCGGCACCGTCAAAAGGAACACGCCAAATGACCATCGAATCGAAGAACCCCGAGACCCTAGTCTTGCACGCCGGATACCGCGCGGATCCGGCGACCGGCGCCGTCGCGGTGCCGATTTACCAAACCACCGCCTATCAATTTCAAAGTACAGAGCACGCGTCGAACCTGTTCGCGCTGAAGGAACTCGGAAACATCTACTCGCGGATCATGAATCCGACTTGCGATGTGCTGGAACAGCGGATCACCGCCCTTGAGGGTGGTGCTGCGGCGCTCGCGGTCGGCTCCGGCCAGGCGGCGTCGGCGATGGCGGTTCAGAATCTCGCTCGGATTGGTGACAATATCGTCAGTTCCACGGATCTTTATGGTGGGACTTGGAATCTGTTCGCCAATACCATGAAGGACCAGGGCATCGAGGTCCGGTTCGTCGATCCGACCGATCCCGAAGCGTTCCGGCGCGCTACCGACGACCGCACCCGTGCCTATTACGCTGAGACACTGCCGAATCCGAAACTTCAGGTCTTCCCGATCGCAGAAGTCGCGGCCATTGGCAAGGGGTTCGGCATCCCGTTGATCATGGACAACACGGCGGCCCCTTTGCTGTGCCGGCCATTCGATCACGGCGCTGCGGTGATCGTTTACTCGACAACGAAGTATATCGGCGGCCACGGCACCTCAATCGGCGGTATGATCGTCGATAGCGGTGCCTTTCCCTGGGAGGATTTTCCGGAACGCCAGCCGGCGCTGAACTCACCCGATCCTTCCTATCATGGTGCGGTCTGGGTCGAGGCAGTGAAACCGATTGGGCCGGTCGCCTATATCATCAAGGCCCGCACGACCTTGCAGCGCGACCTTGGCTCGGCCTTTTCGCCCTTCAACGCCTTCCAGGTGATTCAGGGTCTGGAAACCTTGCCGCTTAGAATGCGAGAGCATTGCCGCAATGCCCAGGCGGTGGCCGATTATCTTGCCGGCCATTCAGCCGTCGAGACGGTGATCCATCCGAGCCAACAGAGCGGCGAGGCCAAGAAGCGATCAGATAAATATCTTTCCGGCGGTCTAGGTGGACTTGTGGGCTTTGAATTGAAAGCCGGCCGCGACGCCGGGCGGAAATTCATCGACTCGCTGCAATTGTTCTATCACGTGGCGAATATTGGCGACGCGCGGTCCCTGGCGATCCATCCTGCCAGCACCACCCACAGCCAACTCTCGCCGAAAGATCAGATTGCTACTGGCGTGTCCGGTGGCTATGTCCGACTCTCGGTCGGCATCGAACATATCGATGATATCATCGCTGATCTTGATCAGGCGTTGAAGGTGGCCGGGTAAGTTTCGGCGGCGATCGCTAATATTCCGACGCCTCCCGGCCCGAGCTGGGTCGGGAGGCGTAACCAAACGACCGACATGTCAGCCGTCCAAACTCGGATTGACCACACCACGACAGAGCTTGGTTGACTTGGCGACCCACCACGCCCCCTCGGGAGCGCCAAGCTCGGAATAAACACGCTTCTTCGCTGCCCATGAAAATGTTTAATCATATCAAAGCCCATTCAAGGACACCCTAAATGGGTTCTTCAAACCGACTTTGCGGTTAAAAACCATGGCGAGGCGTTATCTTTATATTCTAATCGAAGAATCTTTTCGGGAGCTGCGCTCTCGATTGCTGATTACCCAAGCAGCGTTGGAGGCCGAGTTTGAAATTGTCGTCGGGCAGCAATGGTGGTTCGTAGCCAATTTCCATGCCCTGCCGACAGGTATCGTGCTGGTCAAGGGCAACAACACAATTCAGGCCACGGTCATGAAAACGGCTCGAACATTCGGGC
>JAPKDN010000870.1 GCA_028822575.1 Alphaproteobacteria bacterium
TCAAGGTGGCGCGTTCGCTCATAGGCATGGGCTATTACCCGACCCGTACCCCCGGTGTGATCCAACGCAATATCTTGGAGAACCCAGCTTGGTACACTGCCTATACACCTTACCAACCGGAGATCAGTCAAGGCCGGCTCGAGGCGTTGCTGAACTTCCAAACGATGGTCTGCGATTTGACAGGCATGGAAATCGCTAATGCCTCGCTCCTGGACGAGGGAACCGCGGTCGCTGAAGCGATGGCGTTCTGCCGCAAGGCGGCCAAGGCGAAGGGGGACGTATTGTTCGTCTCGCGGCATTGCCACCCCCAGACGATCGATGTGATCCAGACCCGGGCGGAGCCGGTGGGTATCCGGGTCGTGGTGGGTGACGTGACCGAGGGTATCGGTGATCAGGTTTTCGCGGTGGTGCTGCAATACCCCGATACCAATGGGGAAATCGGAGACCACGCCGCTCTTTGCGAGGCGGCGCATCAGCAAGGCGCGATGGTGATCGCCGCCGCCGATTTGCTGGCGCTGACATTGCTGATCCCTCCGGGGGAGTGGGGCGCGGATGTTGTTGTCGGATCCAGCCAGCGCTTTGGCGTGCCGATGGGGTTCGGTGGGCCGCATGCGGCGTTCTTCGCGACCCGTGATGCCTTCAAGCGAACAATTCCCGGTCGCTTGGTTGGCGTGTCGATCGACAGCGCCGGTAACCCGGCCTATCGCCTTGCCTTGCAGACCCGCGAACAGCATATCCGCCGCGAGAAGGCGACCAGCAATATCTGTACCGCCCAGGTCCTGTTGGCGGTGATGGCCTCGATGTACGCGGTTTATCACGGGGCAGATGGCTTGGAGAGTATAGCGCGACGGGTTCATCGCCTGACGGTGATCTTGGCCCAGGGGCTGCGTGAGCTAGGGTATAAGGTTCAGACCGAAGGATATTTCGACACAATAGTGGTGCAGACCGACGATTGGACTGGCTCGGTGATCGAAGCAGCGCGGGTCGAGATGATCAACCTGCGTACCTTTGATGACAAGGTCGGTATATCGCTCGACGAGACCTGCACCCGCGAGATGGTGGAACGGCTTTGGTCTCTAATGGCCTTCGATTCCATGAAGCAGCTATCCTTCGATGAGATCGATGCCACGACGCCAGATGCGATACCCCAGGAATTTATTCGGACATCAGCCTATCTGACGCATCCGGTGTTTAATGCGCACCAATCCGAGACCCAGATGCTCCGATATATCCGTAAGCTCTCTGATAAGGATATTGCGCTCGACCGCTCGATGATCCCACTTGGCTCCTGCACGATGAAACTTAATGCGACCACGGAAATGGTGCCGGTTACCTGGCCGGAATTCTCCGAGGTGCATCCTTTCGCGCCCAAGGATCAGGTTGAAGGCTATGTCGAGATGATCCGAGAGTTGGAGCAGATGCTTTGCGCCTGCACCGGTTATGCCGCCGTCTCGCTACAGCCGAACGCCGGCAGCCAGGGAGAGTTTGCCGGCTTGCTGATAATCCGGGCGTATCACCGCTCACGCGGCGATGATCAGCGCGATGTTTGTATGATCCCAAGTTCGGCCCACGGCACCAACCCGGCCTCGGCGGCCATGGCTGGCATGCGGGTTGTGGTGGTTAAATGCGACAATGACGGCAATGTCGATATTGAGGATCTGAAGGCCAAGGCTGGCGCGCATGCCGATAACCTGGCGGCACTGATGGTGACTTATCCCTCGACCCATGGCGTCTTCGAGGAGGCCATAGGCGAAATTTGCGCCATCGTTCATGACCACGGCGGTCAGGTCTATATAGATGGTGCCAATCTGAACGCAATGGTCGGTCTGTGCCAGCCCGGTCGCTTTGGCTCCGACGTGAGCCATCTGAACCTGCACAAGACCGTCTGCATCCCACATGGCGGCGGTGGGCCGGGTGTCGGTCCGGGCGGTGTCGCGGCCCATCTGGCGCCCTTCTTGCCAGGCCATCGTTTTGGACCGAC
>JAPKDN010000871.1 GCA_028822575.1 Alphaproteobacteria bacterium
GAACTATTTCGAGCTGGTCACCGGTCTGCGGTCAGGAATTCCCTAAAGCGGGCGAACCGCCAACTATTCAACGACAAACCCCGACGGCTCACCGATGATCGTTGCCCGGAGCATGTGACGGGGCAGAGTTTGATCGAAATCGGTCAGGGCGACATGCATGGTTGTCCGATTGTCCCAGCACACCAGATCGCCGGGCCGCCAGACATGGCGATAGACATTCTCCGGCGATGTCGCGTGGCCGC
Organism: Alphaproteobacteria bacterium; assembly: GCA_028822575.1. Next base: position 243 of record JAPKDN010000871.1, read on the forward strand.
AGAGAAAATCGATCAGCGGTCGGCTTTCCTCCGGCGTCATACCGTGGAAGTAAGACACCCGCTCACTTACATAAAGCGCCCGCTTACCACTTTCCGGGTGCACCCGGACGGCGGGATGAGCGATCGGCGGATTGAGGCGCTTGGTCTCCGCCACCTCGGCCGCGTCGCGTTCGTGGAACCCAGCGACCAGCGAAATGTCATAGACAGAATGCAATCCATCGACAATCCCTCGCATGGTGTCGGAAAGCGTTTCGTAAGCCCAGACCATGTTGCAAAACATGGTGTCGCCCCCGATCGGCGGTCTCTCGACACAATACAACATCGATGCCGCCGCCGGGCGCGGCGTGTAGGCATAATCAGAATGCCAGTTCCGCCCGACATTCCGGGTTTCCGACGGCTTCCCAGCCTTGGGCTTGGTGGTAATCTCCAGTAGCTGGGGATAACCTTCCTTGCGATAAAACGGCGTCTGGGCATGGTCATCGAGATCACCAAAACCTCTGGCGAAGCGCAAAATGTCATCCGGCCCGGCATCCTGATCGCGGAGCACCATCACGTGATGCTCGTGCCAGGCCCGGCGCATCGCCTCGACCGCGCCATCATCCACGGGGTCGCGCATGTCGATGCCAAGTATCTCCCCGCCCAGCGCGTAGCCGAGAGGCCGGTCCTCGATTTTGGAGTTACGTCGCTTATCGCCAGCCATGACGTTCAGTCCACGTAGCGCGTCTGGGACGACGCCATCATCTCAGCGATATAGCCAGGTTCGCTCATCCCCGCCTTGACCTGAGCCTCGACCTCACCCTCGGCGGCAACCAATTTTCTCAACGTCACCGCGACCTCGTCGATCCGGTCGAACGGTACAACCACCACCCCGTCACGATCGCAGACGATCATGTCCCCGGTCTCGACCGTTACACCGGCGATGGTGATAGGCAGACCGACGGTGCCAGGCCCAGTCTTGGCCGGTGAATTCGGCGTAATCCCTTGGTGAAACAGAGGTAAATTCCATGGCTCTATGCCGATCTGATCACGGATCATGCCGTCCGTGACCAGCGCCGCAACGCCCCGGTTCTTCATCATCCCGACCACCAGATCGCCGACCAGCGCAGTGGTCGTATACGCATCGTTGGCACAAACGATCACATCACCGGCTTGGGCCAGATGCATCGCCCCAATCACGCCGAGATTGTCCGCAGGATAGGCGAAGCATGTTAGTGCCGGCCCGCATGTCACCGCGATCGAGGGGTAATGCGGCTTGATGAAATGCGCCATCGCCCCACGCCCGCCCATGCAGTCGACGACATTGCCAGTCATCGCGCCCTTGAAGGCATCGATCTGGGCTTGCGTCGGACGACGGTCGGGGCGTTTGACGGTGAGGACCGGCGGATCATCGAGCATGACGCGGCTCCAGGCTGGAATAATGATGAGGATATGGTAGCCCGTCCCGCCGCCAGACGGAAACATGCAGGCGATATCCATTTCTCACGGTATGGATTTAGCGTGATCGCGCACTCGCATTCAAACGACGCCAAAATATCTCGGCGCAGCAACGGAAGAACGACCGGGTGAATTTCCTAGACCGGTGGAACCCAATGCCTCTGTTTGCTATGACTGAACGGAAACGAGCCCACCAACCCAGAGGTTCAAGGGTCAAGCCCATGGGATAGATCACCGACTGGACAGGAGAGGAGACTGCATGCTTTATCAGAGCTATGTTCATGGCGCCAACGATACGGAATTG
>JAPKDN010000872.1 GCA_028822575.1 Alphaproteobacteria bacterium
CAACAATTCTCCAGCCGTCCCTTGACGCGTTCGAGGCATCGCGTCAGCCGGGCTGGGCCGGATATCGCTATGGCCGCTCTGGAACTCCCACCAGTCGGTCCTTCGAGGAGGCGGTGACCGATCTTTATGGCGCTGCTGGAAGTGTCGCGGTGTCCTCTGGCCTAGCAGCGATCACTAATGCCATGCTCGCAGTGGTCAAGACGGGCGATCACGTGCTGGTCACCGACAACGCCTATGGGCCTACCCGTCGATTTTGCAACAACTTCCTGGCGCGCTTCGGTGTCGAGACAACCTATTTTGATCCGGGGATTGGCGCTGGGATAGGCGCGCTGTTCAAGGATAACACTGTCGCGGTCTATACCGAGGCACCCGGCTCGCAAACTTTTGAGATGTCGGATATTCCCACGATCTCTAAAGCGGCCCATGATCGCGACGCCGTCGTGATGATGGACAACACCTGGGCTAGCCCGCTGTATTTTGACGCGTTTGGCAAGGGCGTGGATATCGTAGTCGAGGCGGTAACGAAGTATATTTGTGGACATTCCGACGTGATGATGGGTGTCATCGCCGGCAATGATGAGTGGGCTGGCCCGGTCCGCGACATGGCCAAGATGCATGGCAATGCCTGTGGACCCGACGACCTCTACCTGGCGCAACGAGGATTACGGACACTAGCAGTTCGTTTGGAGCAAAATCAGGCGAATGGTCTCGCGCTGGCAGGGTGGTTGCGCGAGCGGCCCGAGGTCAAACGGGTACTTCACCCTGGCCTCAGCAACGATCAGGGTCACGAGATCTGGAAGCGCGACTTCACCGGCGCAAGCGGCCTATTCGGATTCGTTCTGAACGAAGGGTATTCTCGCGCCGCGATCGCAGCCCTTCTCGACGGACTGGAACTATACGGCATGGGCGCGAGTTGGGGCGGTTATGAAAGCTTGATCATCCCGGCGGACCCGACAGACTATCGAACGGCGACCCCGTGGGACGAGCCGGGCCGCCTGCTGCGCATTCATGCGGGCCTCGAAGATATCGACGATCTCATCTTGGATCTAGGAGACGGGTTGGACCGTCTTACAGCGGTGGCCGAGGCGACGTAATAAGCCGCCGAAAGCCTTCTTCATGCAACCTCCCCGCATTCGCATTCTGATCGGATCAGCCGTCGCCATAGGGCCAGGCAAGGCGGCGCTATTGGAAGCTATTGGAATGACAGGCTCAATCTCGGCGGCGGCGCGGGAAATGGGAATGTCCTATCGGCGTGCTTGGAGCCTAGTGAATCGGATGAACACCGATTTCACAGGCCCGCTGGTCGAGAAGGTCGCCGGCGGAAAAGGTGGCGGCGGCGCCCGGCTCAGCGCGCTTGGTCGGGATGTGCTTTCACGCTATCAAGTGATCGAGGAAAAGGCGGCTGAAAGCGTAAAGGAAGACATGGCGTCCTTTGCGCTGGTGTTGCGTGAACAGGAATAAGGTGAACTACAACTATTCAGATATCTAGTCCCCAAAAACCCGCCGCATATCATCAGCCGCCATATTATTCTTGGCATGATCCCTGAATTTCCAATCTGGGTTTGGCGTTTCATGTCTGATTTTGGGAACATTAGGTAAAATATTCAGCGCATCCATACCCGTGATGCAATATGAGGAATTCATTAAGGTTTGGCGCCCCTTCACGTCAAAGATTATCTAGGCTCGTCGAAACTGGCTAGTCTCTGAGCGGCGTCATCAAGTTCGGCTGTGCTTTTCCTTGCATCGGCTTTCCAGAACAATCGAGGCGAAAAAACAGTAAACTGACAATGCCGCTTTGCAAGATATGGCCAAGCCTCTTGTAAATGCTGTTTACATTATAGTCCGTCCAGAAACGCCAGGGTTTTCGGTCCGGTCACACGCGCAAAGCTGGGATTTTTAGCCCTTAGAAGTGGTAATCGACCGTCTCCCTATCGGCCGTTATCAGGAAGAAGAACGGCACTGTTTCAATGAACGTTGTAT
>JAPKDN010000873.1 GCA_028822575.1 Alphaproteobacteria bacterium
CTTCCACAGCGCTAAAAACCCGCAAATTGCCGGCACATCAACAGGCGTGTTTCACGTGAAACATCATTTCCCGATACAAAAGTCCCGGAACACCAAATCCAAAAGATCCTCGACATCAACACGTCCTGTCACGCGGCCCAAATCATCTGACCCCAATCGAAGATCCTCGGCCACTATCTCCAATTCCAGTTGGTTATTAAAAGCGTCCAGTCCCTGTTCGACGCTTTTAATACAGCGGGCTAAAGCCGAGCGATGCCGGGCGCGTGAGATGACCGGACCACTCCGCAGACCCATACAGTTCTCGGCCTCCTTCGTTATCCGCGCCAAAGCTTCTTTCAGGCCAGCGCCGTCTGCGACAGAAATACCCAACCATTCAAATTCACCAACCTGGCCCGCCGCCGCCCCCTTATGGGTTAAAAGATCCGTTTTATTAGCCAAAATCACGTCGCCAGGGACCAATCCAAACCCATCAACGTCAACTTCCCCTAGAGTGGTAGCATCGACCATCAAAATTCGCCAATCCGCATCACGTGCCCAATCCTGGGCTCGCCGCATCCCTTCGACCTCCACCACCCCGCCCCCGGGCCTAAGCCCCGCAGTGTCCGCAACGATCACCGGAAACCCACCCAAGTCAAGGTGTGCCTCCAGGATATCACGGGTCGTGCCCGGCTCCTCAGATACAATCGCTATATCTCTTTCCACCAGCCAATTGACGAACGTCGATTTCCCTGCGTTCGGGGGGCCTACGACGGCCACCCTCATCCCAGATCGCAATCTCTCTCCACGACGGTCGTCTTCCAAAAAACTGGTCATAGAGCCACCGATATCCCGCAATTCGACGATGAGCGCCTCCACAGTGGACGCCGGAATTTCTTCATCGGGAAAATCGATATAGGCTTCAAGGTGGGCCCGAACACCAAGCAAACGCTGGGCCCAAGCGTCAAATTGACGCCCAAGGCCGCCTCCCAGTTGTCCTAATGCTAATTCCCGCTGCGCCTCGGTCTCCGCATTCACAAGGTCATTGACGGCTTCAGCCTTCGTAAGGTCTAAGCGCCCGTTTAGGACCGCTCTGCGACTAAATTCACCTGGCAAAGCTAACCGCCAGCCTTCTTGTTTCCCAAGGACCGACATGACGGAGTCATACACGGCCCGGCCTCCATGGATATGCAGCTCTAGAATATCCTCCCCTGTATAACTACCAGGCCCTTCAAAGAATAAAGTCAGCGCCTGGTCCAGCACGCGGTCGCCATCACGGAGCTTCCTAAGCGCCGCCACGCGAGGGGCGGGCATTCGAAAGCTCAAAGCAGCGCCCGCCTTGGAGACCCCTGGTCCAGAAATCCGAATAACCGCCACCGCTGCCCGACCGGGAGCTGTAGAGAGCGCGAAAATCGTTTCGTCATCAGACCCCATCCACTGATCTCCCAGAATTCCTAGCGAACGGCATCGCTATGCCTTACCCTCAAAGCCGATTAGCCGCACAACCGGACCGGATGGGCCTATGGGAACGCGCATCCTAGATACACCACTGGGCGCGCTCATTTTACAAAGCAACAACAGCGCTATTACCAGAGTATCGTGGGCAGATCACGGAAATCCCATGCCTTCAGGACAATCAGACAGTATTTGCGATTTCGCGGCGAAAGAACTTCAATTCTATTTTTTAGGGCGCCTAAAAACGTTTTCGGTCCCAGTTTCATTAGACGGCTCAAGTCTTCAGATTAAGGTGTGGGGGCTCATGGCGAACATTCCTTTTGGCGAGGTCCTCACCTATGGCGACGTGGCGCGCGACGTCGGGTCGGGGCCACAGGCCGTCGGAAGGGCTTGCGGACAAAACCCTATCCCCGTGATTATACCTTGCCATCGAATCGTCGGCGCCGGCGGGAAGCTCACCGGGTTTTCCGGGGGAGCCGGCATAGAAACCAAAGCCTTTCTGTTAGACCACGAATCTGGCCAAGGCCGGCTTTTATAGAATCAAAGC
>JAPKDN010000874.1 GCA_028822575.1 Alphaproteobacteria bacterium
CGAAAGCGAGCACGTAGCCCCATTCAAGTTGGGTGTAGAGGCCGGCCACGCTGATAATTATGGACAGAATGAACGCAGCGACGAAGCCGCCAATCATGTTTCCAAGCCCGCCCAGCACGCAGATAATGAAAGTAATTGGCCCGAAACTGATTCCAACAAAGGGATGCACATCGTATTGCAGCACCAACAAGCACGCCGCCAAGCCCGCCAAACCACCGCCGACCAGCGCGGTAACCCAATAGACCTTCTTCTCGTTAACCCCCATAAGCACCATGATCTCGCGATCCTGGCTAATCGCGCGGATCGCCGCGCCAATATAAGTTTTGGTTAGGAACAGATACAGTGCCGCCATACCGAACAACGCCACTCCAAAGGCCAGCAGCCTAGCATAGCTGAAATACATCTCATTCAGTTCTAAGATCGGCAGACGTAAGCCCAGGTTGCGGAACTCGATGCTCCACATCAGCGTCGCCACGCTCTGCAAGAAGAACAGCAACCCTCCAGTGGCCAACAGCTGGTTGATTGGTGGAGACCCCAAGATCGGCGAGATGATCAACACATGGATCAAGAAACCCATCGCGGCGCCCACGGCAATCGCCGCCAGAGCAGCCAGAAGGATCGGGACGTCATAAACCCCATTCAGCCAGTACATCGTGTACATGCCGAACATCACGATCTCGGCGTAACAAATCCAGACCACGTCAACGACACCGAAGATCAGATTGAGCCCCAAAGACAACAACGCCAGAACACCGCCAAATAAGATCCCGTTGACCAGTGCCTCCAACAGGAAAATGTCGAATATTTCTTCCATGGATACTCTTCCTTCGACGTCCCGTCAGATGCCCATATAGGCTTTGCGGACACTTTCGCTTTTAAGCAATTCCGCCGCGTTGCCACTATCGATGAGTCGACCTGCCTCAAGCAAATAAGCGCGATCCGCAACTTTGAGAACCTGCTGCACGTTCTGTTCGACGATCAGCACGGTATAGCCCTCTTCCCGGATCCGCCGGACCAGTCCGAAGACCTGTTGCACGACCACCGGCGCTAAACCAGCGGACGGCTCATCCATCAACAAGAGCTTGGGGCCAGACATGATCGCGCGACCGATCGCGCACATTTGCTGCTCACCACCGGACATGGTGCCGGCGAGCTGCGTGCGCCGCTCCTTCATTCTGGGAAACAACTCGTAGACGAAATCCAAACTCTGGGCGGCTTTGCCACGCGCCGTCGGGGAGAACGCGCCGAGCTTCAGATTATCCTCCACGGTCATGCCAGGGAATAAACGTCGGTTTTCCGGTACGTGGGCCACCCCGCGTTCCACGATCTGGTGCGGCGGTATCGCGGTAAGCGATTGTCCCTCCATGAACAGTGAGCCGGAAAATGGTGCGGTCATACCCGAGATAACCCGCATCAGCGTGGTTTTCCCGGCACCGTTCGGGCCGATCACGGCCACCGCCTCGCCAGCCTTCACCTCGAGCGATATATCGAACAACGCCTGGAAAGAACCGTAACCGGCGTTGACGCCCTTCAATTCAAGCATGGGCATTATTCCCGTTCTTGATGTCTGGCACGGCCCCCCGCACCGCAGGCGATATAAAGCCAAGTATCATCAGGCAACGCCCGACGCGGCCGACGCCTGTGCATCTTCGGAATCCGTGCCAAGATAAACCTCCATGACCTTGGGGTCGTGGGCGACCTCCGTCGGCAATCCCTCGGAGATCTTTTCACCATGGTCAAGTACCATCACCCGGTCGACGACCCGCATTAGGACACCCATGATGTGCTCCACCCAGATGATGGTGATGCCCATGTCGGTGCGGATCCTCTTGAGCATGTCGGCCGCTTGGTCCATCTCAGAATTGTCGAGACCACCAAGACTTTCGTCGGCCAACAACAGATCTGGTCCGGTAGCCAATGCCCTTGCTAACTCAAGCTTTTTCAACCCTGCGGCGCCAAGGCTGGATATCTGTGCGT
>JAPKDN010000875.1 GCA_028822575.1 Alphaproteobacteria bacterium
GGCTTTACTCATTTCTACTTTCTCAACGGCCACGGCGCCAATCTCGCCCCGTTGCGAAATGTCGCGGCGTCCAGGGCAAGCACTAAGATTCGTATACGCAGCTGGTGGAATTTCGAACCGGTCAACGTGTTGCGCCAGGACTTTTATGCCGACTGGGAAGGCATGCATGCCACGCCTTCCGAGGTCGCGATCACCCAGGCGACGCACCGGATCGTTGAGATCGGTTTCGCCGAGGCTCCACCGCGAAAACTCTCGATGGATTATATTAGGGCCCATTCCGGCGACCGCCACGGTCCCCCGGACGAGCACCGCCGGGATTTCCCAGACGGTCGGGTTGGCTCTCACTCGGCCTTGGCGACACCGGGTCATGGAACCGCATTATTGGCGGCGGCGACCACGGCCGTTGCCGAGGACTATCTGGCGTATGTCGCGATTTAAACCAAGCCCCCGCCGCCGCCCGGCACTCGGATAGGTTACGTCTATCCGCGGTGGGCGCATCGCATTAAAGTCGACCATGATCATGTGTTGGCTTCCCACCCGTTCCATAGGAGAGACCCGTGAGTCGCATGAAATTTGGCGCCTTCCTGGCACCGCATCACCCGATTGGCGAGCATCCGATGTTGCAGTTTCGCTCGGACCTGGATCTGGCGGAGCGGCTCGATAAGCTCGGTTTTGACGAGTTCTGGTGTGGTGAGCATCATTCAACGGGTTGGGAAACCATCGCGTCGCCGGAAATGTTCCTTGCCGCCGCCGGAGAGCGCACGCACCGGATCAGGCTGGGTACCGGCGTTGTCTCATTGCCGTATCATCATCCGTTCATCGTCGCTCAGCGCATGGTTCAGCTCGACCATATGACAGGCGGGCGGGCGATTTTTGGCTCGGGCCCGGGCGCGCTGCCGTCGGACGCTTACGTACTGGGCATCGACCCGCTCACCCAACGCGACCGGCAGGACGAGGCGTTGGGAGTAATCCAACGTCTCCTTCGCGGCGAGGAGCGGTTCAGTCACAAGTCTGATTGGTTCACGCTGAATGACGCGCGGCTGCAATTGCTTCCGCTCCAGGAAGATATGCCGTTCGCGGTCGCGTCCATGGTCAGTCCGTCGGGGATGACGCTGGCGGGTAAATACGACACCGGCGTGCTCTCGATTGGCTCGATGTCATCGGAGGGCTTGAACGCGCTTCCGACTCAGTGGTCGTTCGCTGAGGAGTCGGCGCTCAAACATGGCAATGTCGTGGATCGAAAAAATTGGCGCATTGTTTTGCAATGGCATATCGCGGAAACCCGTGAAGAGGCTATCGCGCAATGTAAGGACGGCCTCTTCCACTGGCACAACGAATACAGTGTCGGCACCTTGCAACGGCCCGGCGTCAGCGCGTTCAAGACCCCCAACGAGGGTGTTGACCGGGTGGCGTTCTCCGAAGGCGCGACTGGTGTCATCGGCACCCCGGATGATCTTGTCAAGCGCCTGCGGGATCTGATCCGATTGACTGGCGGTTATGGCGTGACCATCGGTTTCGTCCACGATTGGGCCAATCGAGAGAATACCCTGCGAAGCTGGGATCTGGTGATGCGCTATGTGGTGCCTGAACTGAATGGTCTGCTGACGGGGTACCGCGAGTCGCAAGCCCACGTCGTGGCCCACCGCGATAGTTTTGGCCAGGCGCAGCAGGGTATTTTGAACAAGATCATGGAGAACCCGCGGGCGGCCGCGGCTCTCAAGGACACCAAGGTCGGTGTCGCCGCGGTTCTTGGTCCCCATGCCGGACCCGATTTGGCGAAAGCCGCGGATGCCGACTAATCTGAATCGGATTTGAACTTCATCGATGAGAACGATCATCGACAGCTTTGGAGGAATGTTAAAGTGAATGGATTGTTGGAAGGCCATGTCGCGGTCGTGACCGGGGCAGGCTCTGGAATTGGTGAGGCGATCGCGCTTGGCTATGCCGAACAAGGAGCGACGGTTGCGATCGTCGAC
>JAPKDN010000876.1 GCA_028822575.1 Alphaproteobacteria bacterium
TACAGCTTGAATAATATTCATTCATTCACACTACTTCAAACGTTCGCTCTCTGGTTCCACAGCAAGTGACAGCCTAGCACCGACGTTAACACGCCCCAGCTCAGTGCCGAGGCGTTAATCAAAGTAGACAAATTTAAGCAAACTAAAAATCAGTGAGGTCCGAGGTCGTCACACCCGTCACAGTGACTTTAGCGTAATCCTCCGACCCAACACCGTTTAAATACACAACAATCTGATCTGCGGAAGTTTTCAATAGAATTGAACCATCCGACCCAAATTATTCGCTGAGGCTTGTCGACAAACCTGGGCTTCCTGAGCTTGTGAAACCGAAACCTGTCAAAGATATTTTGTCTACGCCATCTGAGAAAAGCAAAGTACTGACTTCGTTGGGGCTCGATGCGGATCCATTGGTGGCCAGCGAAGTAGTAACACCATTTTCAGGTTTAGCTTCAGGCGCTGGTGTTGGATCAGTGACAAAATCAGCCGTATCTCTTCGCGCCCCGCGTCGCCCAAACAGCGCGGCAGATACCACAAATGTTTCGATCCGCGTCCTACCGAACCAGGCCGCTGATCCGTGAGATTTCGGCCACGGCTTCCGCGACGACGTCTTGAATGATCTGTTCGGCGGACAGTGTCCCGGATATCAAATCCGTCCCCTCTCCAGCCCAGACCACGCGGTTCGTGAAGTCATCGCTCTTGGTCGCGAGGTAGGTCTGCTCGACTTGCTCGCGATCCTCGACCAATCCCTCCACATCGCCGTCCCATCGATCAAAAAATTCATTACGCAAAGCTCGCCCGGGGTAATGACTTGGCCAAGGTGCGTTACGCACGATATCGAACACCCGGGTCTGGGCCGTATCGTCGCTGGCACCCTCGAACACTCGGGTTTTCATTCCCTCGTCCCAGAGCGATTCTGTCGAGGTTGCGAAACGGGTCCCCATCAAGACGCCGGACGCCCCCAGAGATAGGGCCGCCGCCAACCCCCGGCCATCGGCGATGCCTCCAGCTGCGACGACCGGGACCCGGCCAACCGCGTCGACAATTGCCGGAACCAGGCCGATGGTCCCTCGCATCGTACCAGAATGGCCCCCAGCGTCACGGCCTTGCGCGACGATGACATCGACGCCGGCCGCCGCCGCCACCTTGGCTTGCGCCAGAGATTGCACCTGGCAGATCACCGTCGCGCCCGCCGTCTTGATTTTGTCGACATAGGGCGTTGGGTCGTTGAACGACAACAGGACCGCCGGCGGCCCAGCTTCAAGCGCCGTGTCCAAAACATCCGGGTTTTTGTCGAGTGCCCAGCCAATCAACCCGATGCCAACGCGGGTGTTACCCGCTTCCCGCAATTCCCGGGTAATCGTATCGCGATCGGCATAACCCGATCCGATGAACCCAAGACCTCCAGCTCGGCCGACAGCCGCAGCCAGAGCGCCGCCCGCGGCCGAGCCCATGGGCGCCAACAAGATCGGATGATCGATCCCAAGCAACCGCGTCAGATCCGTCTGAAGTCCAGGCATGCGAATCTCCCGTGTGCAACGTGCGCCCGATTGGGCGGTGGGCCCGATCTCGGGTTAACCGGGATTCCCCACGTGAGGCCATCCCAACTCGAAAATTGTGTCTCGGATCGGTATCATACGCAACCTGCTTGCATCTGACGGTGGCCCGGAGGCTGATCCGGTCAGCTAACTGTTGAGGCTGGAGATAACTCCACATTTTCCAGATAAATGGTCAATTTTTCCTCCATAGACCATGATTCTCATATAATATTCAGTGCGTTAAACGGATTTTGGGGTTGCTGTGATGCGGAACCCAAAGGGTGAAGTCGATACGCCACCTCTGCGCCTTGGTTTCGACCGCCGACTTAAGCTTGAGTTCCATGGTTCGAGGATCACATCGTCCTGGATCTGGACAGTTCCGTCAGTCCAACCCACGGTGGCCAGGAAGGCGCAGCCTATAACGGCCATTTCGCCTGCAC
>JAPKDN010000061.1 GCA_028822575.1 Alphaproteobacteria bacterium
CTAGATGCCACAATTGAACTGGGAGGCCCCTAACGATTCATAGGGGGGCCCCTAATGATTCGTAGGGGGGTCCCTAGTGATTCGTAGGGGGGGCCCTAATAAGCACCATAGGGGGGGGCCCTTACTACTTTCATAGGGCCCTATGATTATTAAGGGTTCTAGAGTATGCAGCTGCAGGTGGTTGTGTCAATGGTGTCCAGGATTCGGCACGGCCTCGACGAGCGGCGGATTACCTGGCGCCGGGCGTTGGACATGAACGACCGGGCCCTGCGCTCGATCGTCGGCTCGCTCGGCGGCGTCGCCAACGGGTTCCCGCGCGAGGATGGTTTCGACATCGTGGTCGCCTCGGAGATCATGGCGATCTTCTGTCTGTCGACCAGCCTCGACGATATGAAGCGCCGGCTTGGCGCGATTATCGTCGGCTACACGCGAGAGCGTACACCGGTTTATGCACGTGAACTCGAGGCCGATGGCGCGATGACCGTGCTGCTGAAGGACGCGTTGGCGCCAAATCTGGTTCAAACCCTCGAGAACAACCCGGCCTTCATCCATGGCGGCCCGTTCGCGAATATCGCGCATGGCTGTAACTCCGTGATGGCCACCAAGGTCGGCCTCAAGCTCGCCGATTACGTCGTGACCGAAGCCGGCTTTGGTGCTGATCTCGGCGCCGAGAAATTCTTCGACATCAAATGCCGCAAGGCCGGTCTGAAGCCGGCGGCGGCGGTCGTGGTCGGCACGGTTCGGGCACTGAAGATGCATGGCGGTGTTGCCCGCGAGGATCTTGGCCAAGAAAATGTCGAGGCGGTACGGCGCGGTGTCGTGAATATCGAACGCCACGTGACCAATACCCAGAAGTTCGGCGTACCGGTTGTCGTGGCGCTTAACCGCTTCACCGGCGACACCGACGCCGAGGTCGACGCGGTACGCGAGGCATTGGCGCCCCATGGTGTCGAGGCCATCACCTGCACCCATTGGGCCGATGGTGGCGCCGGCGCCGAGGATCTGGCGCGCAAGGTCAAGGAATTGGCCGATAGCGGGGTCGCCGACTTCAAGCCGATCTATGCCGACGACATGCCTCTGTTCGAAAAGATCCGAACCATCGCCAAGACCATCTACCACGCCGATGACGCAACGGCCCCGGCGGCGGTCAAGAACCAGCTTAAGACTTGGGAAGACATGGGCCTCGGTCATCTGCCGATCTGTATCGCCAAGACCCAGTACAGTTTCTCGACCGACCCGAACGCCAAGGGCGCGCCGACCGGCCACGAGCTTCCGGTACGCGAGGTCCGGCTTTCGAACGGCGCTGAGTTCATCGTCGCAATCGCCGGCGAAATCATGACCATGCCAGGTCTACCGAGGGTGCCGGCGGCAACCAAGATCACGCTCAACGACGCTGGCGAGATCGAGGGGCTGTTCTAGAAAGCTTCCTATTATCGCGTTACCAAGGGGCGGGAGCAATCTCGCCCCTTTTTCTTTCCGGCGGAAACCGGGGAAGCCGTTCACGACCCCAGCGCTCTTGATTTTCGTACCGTCGACCGTCGGGTATCAGAAATCGGTGCAGCGCCCTTTGTGCTCCCAATCGCCAAAACGGGTCGGTTCGGGGCCCTTCGTGCCACCAAGCTCTTTGGGAAGGTTTTCGGCGGAGACACGTGGATCAAGACGAGCCGGCGCGACCACCCCAGGTTTGACTTGGGTCCTGGGGCGTTCATACGCCGGGCCGACGGATGACTCGCGAACTGCGGTTTGGCTAAAAGACCGGGTTTTCTTATTCATCCGACAAATATGGCGCCAGCATCGGCAATTCACAACCCAAACCCGTTCAAGCAAGCTTTTATCCCTCTTTTATCCCACCAGAACCTTTTAGCGCTTGCCCCATCGCCATGGTCGCGAGTATCGGTGCGGCATGAGCAGTTCTTCCGATGTATCCGCCGCCCGCAGCGTGGCTTTCGATCTGCTGCGCTCGGTCCTCGCCAAGCGCAAGTCTTTCGACGATGCCATGGCAATTCACGATGGTTTCCGGCGTCTGCCGACACGGGATAAAGGTTTCGCGCGGCTGATATCCGCGACCACATTGCGCCGGCTGGGGCAGATCGATACCCTCCTCGATATCTGCATTGAGAAGCCGCTTCCCAAAGCCGGTGACGCGGTACGCGACATCCTGCGCATGGCGGCGACGGAGATGCTGTTTCTCGGCGTGGCTCCGCATGCTAGCGTCGATAGCGCCGTGACCTTAGTCGAAACACGCAACCTGGCCAAGTTCAAGGGCCTGACCAACGCTGTACTGCGCCGCCTGTCGCGCGACGGGAAGACCATGTTGGAGAGCGTACCCGAGACCAAAAACATCCCTGAATGGATGATGGCCAGCTGGACCAAAGGGTATGGCGCCGATGTCGCGGAAAGAATCGCATCCGCGTCACTGAGAGAACCGACGCTCGATATATCCGTTAAATCCGATCCCGAGGGTTGGACTCAAAAACTTGGCGCAACGGCTCTACCGACCGGATCGTTACGTCGTGGTTTCGATGGACCCATTGAGGCAATGCCAGGATTCGTCGACGGTGCCTGGTGGGTTCAAGACGCCGCCGCCGCGCTGCCGGCCCGCTTGTTGGGTGATATCAATGGCAAGCGCGTGCTGGAGTTGTGCGCGGCGCCAGGAGGTAAGACCGCACAATTGCTCGCTGCCGGCGCCAAAGTCACCGCGGTTGACCGGTCGGAGCCCAGGCTCGGCCGGTTACGGCGCAACCTCGCCCGGCTTAATCTGACGGCTGAAATCTTGGTCGAGGACGCAACCACCTGGCGACCGGATGGGCTTTTCGACGCGGTGCTCCTTGATCCACCATGCACGTCGACGGGTACTATTCGCCGCCACCCAGACATTTTGCACTCTAAGGGCCCCCAGGATATTCCCAAGCTCGCGGCGCTGCAGGACAAGCTCTTGGAGAGTGCGATTGAAATGGTAAAGCCTGGTGGGACACTGGTGTTTTGTACCTGCTCCCTGCAACCAGAGGAAGGCGAACGTCGGATCGAGGCCTTTCTAGCGTCAAATCCAACGGCAAAACGGTCATCCATTCGCGCCGAGGAACTGCCCGGACTCTCCGATGCGATCACCGAGACCGGCGACTTGCGGAGCCTTCCTTTCCATTTTGCGGAGCGCGGCGGCCTAGACGGTTTTTTTGCCGCGCGTCTGATCCGCTCATAACCAATCGCCTAATGGCCAATCCCGTGCTTGCAGGCCACAGCGCAACCTGATACCTGCAATCAACATGCAACAGCCGATCCGTATTTCCCCGTCCATGCTCGCCGCTGATTTTGCGTGCCTGGGCTCCGAGATCCGCGCGGTGACAGAAGCCGGCGCTGATTACATCCATCTTGACGTGATGGATGGCCATTTCGTCCCGAACCTGTCCTTCGGGCCCGATGTGATCAAAGCTATGCGCCCGTATACCGATCTACCCTTCGACGTGCATTTGATGATTGGTCCGGTAGCCCCGTATATCCCCGATTTCGTTGCAGCGGGGGCGGATATTATCACCGTGCATCCTGAGGCGGACGCCCATGTCCACGGCACGCTGCAACAGATCAAGAAGGCCGGTAAGAAAGCCGGAATTGCGCTGAATCCAGGCACACCTGTCGAGGCATTGAATAATGTGCTGGAACTGCTGGACTTGGTCCTGGTCATGACCGTGAACCCTGGCTTTGGCGGCCAGACCTTCATTGACGGTCAGCTTGCCAAGATCTCCGCGGCGCGGCGACTAATCGATGCGTGTGATCATCCGATCGACCTATCGGTCGACGGCGGCATAAAACCCGGGACAGCGGCGCGCGCGATCGTGGCCGGAGCAGATGTACTCGTCGCGGGAACCTCGGTTTTTCGTGGCGAGTATCAGTCCTACGCCAAGAACATCACCCAACTGAGGAATCCCTAGGGATGGCGACTGGCGGTCCATTTCGTGCTTTTCGAGAACTCTACTATCGCTCAGCCCTTTCCAGATGGCGACTCAATCAGGACAAGCATTCCTCGATCGTCATATCCACTACCGATGGCATCCCAGGTGACTCGGAACGCGGTCGGACCATCGTCGATGGCACCATAACCCTGTCTGGCGTGATTATCGCCAAGACCGATCAGCTATGGCGGGAAATTCCCGATCACGCCGAACACGCCGAATTTCTGCATGGCTTCACTTGGCTACGTGATCTGCGCGACTTTGGAGGTGAAGCTGCGCGGTCGACGGCGCGCAGCTTGGTGGCGAGTTGGATCGACACCCATGATCATTGGCACCCGCTGACTTGGCGCCCAGACGTTCTCGGAGCTCGGATCGGTATATGGCTTGGGACTTTTGAGCTGTTTTGTGCATCGGCGGAGGACGCGTTCCGCGATCGTGTCATGGATAGTATCTCCCGCCAGGTTAGCCATCTGGCTCGTGATTTGAGCGCCGCTCCAGCTGGGGTTAGACGACTTCGCGCCATCAACGGGTTGACCGTAGCAGCGGTGGCGTTAGGCCGAAGCGAGAGGAACCTGGATCTCGCCGAACGCGCGCTGTCGAGTCAAATAAGCGTTCAAATCAACCCCGATGGCGGCCATGTTTCGCGGTCACCTGGCCAGCATTGCGACGCTCTGACCGCGTTGATCGATATTCGCGGTGCGTTTAGAGCCGTCGAACGAGCCCCCCTCCCCGAACTTAAGGATGCCATCGACCGTATGACCGCGATGCTGCGTCTATGGCGGCACGGCGACGGCCGATTGTCGCTTTTTAATCAATCCACCGAGGAACAACCAGCCCTGCTCGAAACCCTCGTCGCACGCTCTGAGTCTCGGCTCAAGGCGAAGACGAGCGCACCAGACACCGGTTTTCAACGCCTTACCGGCGGACGAACCTGCGTCATTGTCGATACCGGAGCACCAAGCTCTTTCGAATCCAGCGCGCATTCGAGCCCCCTGGCCTTCGAGATGAGTACTGGCAAACAACGTCTCATCGTCAATTGTGGTTCGAGTATTGGCGACCCTAGATGGCGTGGCCCGCTTAGGGCATCCGCCGCGCATTCGATGTTAGTGATCGACGATCATAACGCTACCGACCTTCAGACCGATGGTCGCGTGGGAGCGAACGCGACCACGGTTTCGGTCACGCGAGGTCAAAGCGATGGGGCGACCCTCATCGAGGCCGAACATGACGGGTACCGAGCCCGGTTCGGTTTGATCCATCACCGGCGTCTGTATCTTTCCGCCCCAGGCGACGACCTTCGCGGGGAAGACAGGTTAGTATATACCGGCGACCCGGGCGAGATGCCCCTGATCGCGACCCTTCGATTCCATCTACACTCCCGAGTCCGCGCCTCCGTCATCCAAAGCGGTGCGTCCGCCTTGCTTCGGCTACCCAATGGCGGGGGCTGGAGAATGCGCACGGATAGCGGACTAAGCATCAACGAAAGTGTCTATTTTGGGACCGGTTTCCGGCAGCGCTGCGAGCAGATCATCATTGCCACGCCACTAGACGGTGTTCGCGAGACCGGCGAGATCACGATAAGATGGTCCTTACGGCGCGAAGATGCTCGGGCGGCGGAGCAAAGCTAGGCTGAGCGAAGCACGAACGGGGTTGGACCCGGGAGGATCACATGAGGGAAGTAGAATGGGCACGACTTAAAGCGCATGACCTGCGGCGCTTGGCGGATCAGGGTGCTGTAGCGATTGTCCCCGTCGCAGCCATCGAACAGCACGGCCCACATCTCCCAGTCATGGTCGACAGCCGTCTTTGCGGCGAAGTTGCCTTGCGCGCCGCTCGCAAGGCATCGGAAACGGGAACACCATCGGTTATCCTGCCGGTGATCTGGCACGGCCTGTCAGAACATCACATGTCCTTTGGCGGCACCATCACCTTGGACACCCAGGCGTTCCACCTGGTGATCAGGGGGGTCGTCACCAGCGTGGTTCGCCAGGGTTTCACCAACGTACTAATTTTAAATGGACATGGCGGGAATATAATCACTAGCCAGGTATCGGCCCAAGATATCACGTTGGAACTCGGCGTTCCGGTGATCGCGGCGACGTATTGGCTGGAAGCGGCGTCACGGTTTCAAGATATCCTGGAGGTTCAGGACAGCGTGCTCCATGCCTGCGAGGCCGAGACGTCAATGATGATGGCCCTGGAGCCCGACTTGGTGGATGACAGTGACCTCGCCGGGGCCAAGGGCGCCGATGGCTTGAAGTTTCTCCAGGCTGGCGAGGCATCCTATCGTTGGCGCTCGCTCACCCATGTCACTTCGAACGGCGTTATCGGAGACCCAACGACCGCCACCATCAAAAAAGGCGAGAGATTATTGGAGGCTGCCGGAGACGCCATCGCCGCTCTGATCGCCGATCCCGATACGTTCCGCGAGCAGAACGACATACGCCCGAATGCCGTCGCGGGGGTTCCTTTCCGCAATGTCTAAGCCGCGCCTGCCTTGGATGACGCGATGACCGCCATCGAACCCGTTCGCCTTATCTTGGTTGCGATGGTTGGATTCGTCCTCTCGACGGCGGGAACCGGCCTGCTTGTATGTTACTTTAAAAATCGTCGAATCCTTGATCGACCGAACGAACGGAGTAGCCATACAATCCCCACGCCACGCGGCGGTGGGATCGCGCTCCTGGGCGCAGTCGTAGCCGCGTGGTTGATGGATATCGGGTTGTCGACGGGGCATGGGTTATCGAGCGCTATTATTCTCACCGCCTCTCTAGCTCTTGGATTGGTTTGTTTTATTGACGATCTGAAAGGTCTTAAGGCGCTGCCGCGTCTACTCGCGCAGTGCGCGGCGGTCGCGCCCGGCATCTGGCTCATTTCAGATCAGGGAGGACTGTTTCGAGATTTCCTCCCACTTGTGCTCGACTTATGCGCGACAGGTTTCTTATGGCTCTGGTTCATCAACCTTTTTAACTTCATGGATGGGATCGATGGAATCACCAGCGTCGAGATAACAACCATTGGGATAGGGATCGCGGGGCTCGTGGCGACCAGCGTGATAGCGCCTGCGTTTCTTGGCCCAGCCGTGGCGTTAGTCGCTGCCTCGCTTGGATTTCTCGTCTGGAATTGGCGACCAGCGCAAATCTTTATGGGCGATGTCGGCAGTATCCCTCTTGGTTATCTAATCGGGTGGTTGCTCATCAACGCGTCCGAGGGTACCGCCGGTCAAGGCACGGCGCTGGTGCCCTGCCTAATATTGCCCGCCTACTATCTCTCGGACGCCTCCATAACCCTCGGCCATCGGCTGTTGAACCGCGAGAATATTTTTCGGGCCCACCGTCAACACTTCTACCAGAAAGCCGTGATCCGGGGCGTCGGGCACGAGACGGTCTGTGGATGGGTAATACTTACCAACGGTGGACTGGTTATCACGGCATGGCTCTTGGCCAACCCATATCCCAAAGGGGCGTTCTTGGTGGCGGCGCTGATCGTATTGCTTCTGTTGGTCCAACTCTCCGGCGCTTTCAAACCTTCGGAGGCCAGCTAATGCAGGTTGCCGTGATCGGCGCCAATGGCTTTGTCGCGCGCCATGTCTGCCTGGCATTATCCGACGCGGGTCATGATGTCACCGCGATCGTCCGCCGCCGTGAAATTAAGAAACTCGACGGCACGACAGATGTGAAGCACATAGATGACGCGGGACCAAAGACGGATTGGGCTCCCCTGGTATCCGGCGTCGACGCTGTTTTGCATCTAGTGTCCCCACCAGACGGCGAAAGCGAAAATGCAGCTGCCGCGTATCGTTGGGTGCGGGACGGGACCTTGGCGCTTGCCCGCGTGGCCGCAGCGCATTCCGTAAAGCGATTTATTTTCGTCAGCACGATCAAGGTCAACGGAGAAGACACGGAAACAGAACCTTTCCGCCCCTCGTCGCCACCAAAACCCGAAGCCATGTACGGCCGGATCAAACTCGAAACGGAGAAGGGCCTCGCCGGGATTTCGAAGGAAGTTGCGCTTCCAATAACGGTAGCCCGTCCAGGAGCGGTATACGGCCCAGGCGGCGTGGGTAATATCCACCTCCTGGCGAAACTACTGTCCTTGGTTCCAGGTCGGCTAATTCCACTTGACGGCATCAAAAACAAGCGCTCCCTGATCCACGTGGAAAATCTTGCTTCGGCGCTGGTCTGCTGTGTCGAGGATGACAGCCACGACAATCGACTTTTTCTGCTTCACGACGGTGCAGCCGTAAGTACAAGTGAGCTTTGTCGGTTAATTTTGTTGGGCCTGGATAAGCCGACGACACTGTTACCCGACCCGTTCCAAATAGTCCGCCGCCTGACCTCGTCCATCGCACCCAAATTCGCGCGCCGGCTTTATGGGTCCTTGGAAATCGACGATAATAGCATAGTCGACATTTTGGGCTGGGAGCCCCCACTCTCAACAAAAGATGGGCTAAGGCATGCCGTGTCCACGACGCGTGACCGGAGATGAAGCAACGCCACCCTGTGTTATACTTTGATCCATTATACCTACTCATTGAGTTTAGGGAGCAAAAAACGTGACGATTCCCGGCCTGAGACGACTGGCACTCAGTTACCTGCATGACGTCACCATGGCCGCTACTGCATTTTTGTTGGCATTATATCTCAGGCTGGGCGCCGAATTGCTTATTTGGCCACAGGACGTGGTTTTAAACGGACTGGCCATTTTCACCATAGTGGCTGCGGCGGTATTCCTGTGGATGCGCCTGCATCGGATCATCTGGCGCTATGCATCGATCGGCGATCTTGGGCGGATTGTCCAAGCTGCCGTTCTCACCGTCGTCCTCTTCGTCGCGTGCCAGTTCGTTTACAACCGGCTCACAGATTTTCCCCGGTCCTTTCTGCTAATAGAGATTATCGTCCTGACCGGCCTCCTCGCCGGACCAAGGTTTCTCTATCGGTTTCTCAAGGAGGGCGAACTCGCGACCTTACTGGAAAGCAACGCCCATGCCCGTGTTCCAATTCTCCTGATTGGCGCGGGCGATGGAGCGGATCTTTTCATTCGCGAGATGTCGAGAGGTCGAGACGCACCTTACCGAGTAGTGGGTATCATCGACGATCGCGGAAGCCGAGTTGGCAGGAACATTCGTGGTGTGCCGGTCCTGGGCGATCTAACGTCCCTTGCAACCGTCACCGAGACATTGCGCGGGCGGCATCTCGCCCCGCAACGGGTCGTGATTACCCGCGCGCACATCGATGGGGCGGTTGTAAGAGAGATTTGCGCTACCGCCGACGCGCTAGGATTGTCCGTTGCGAGGATGCCGCGCCTGACTGCATTTGACCAAGCCGAGACCGGAAACGCATCGCTGACCCCGCGTCCAATAGACGTGGAGGACGTACTCGGGCGTGGCCAAGCGGTATTAGACATCGAGCCGGTTCGAGAGCTCGTCTCTGGCCGTAAGATATTAATCACGGGGGCCGGCGGCACGATCGGCGGTGAACTCGCCCGCCAGGTCGCTAGCCTCGATCCCAGTGAGATCGCGCTTCTTGATGCTTCAGAGTACCTGCTTTACCAAATCGATTTAGAAATTGGCGAACGTCACCCGCTGCTACCACGCCAAGCCCTGCTGGGCGATGTCAGGGACAAAACGCGCTTGGATCAAGTGATCAGCGCGTTTGCGCCAAACATCGTTCTGCACGCCGCCGCCTTGAAACATGTGCCCCTGGTTGAAGCCAATGCCTTGGAAGGAATTTTGACCAACGCGATTGGCACTCGAAACGTCGCGGAGGCGTCGATGCGCGCCGGCGTTGGCACCATGGTTCTTATTTCCACTGACAAGGCCGTTGATCCATCAAATGTCATGGGTGCAACCAAGCGTCTAGCGGAAGCGTATTGCCAAGCCTTGGATGTCGAGGGCCACTCAACCTGCGCAACACGTTTCGTCGCGGTCCGCTTCGGTAACGTCCTCGGTTCCACCGGGTCCGTCATCCCTCTCTTTCAGAGGCAAATCGCTAGCGGCGGGCCAGTCACCGTTACCCATCCCGAGATGACCCGGTATTTCATGACGGTGCGCGAGGCGGTATCTTTGGTTTTACAATCCGCGACCATGGACAGTCGGATGAGTGCCGGTGGTATCTGCGTGCTCGACATGGGGGAGCCAGTTCGCATTCTCGATCTCGCGCGCCAAATGATTCGGCTTTCCGGCCTTACGCCCGACGCGGATATCAAGATCGAATTCACCGGGCCGCGACCGGGCGAAAAACTCCACGAACAACTGTTTCATGCCGACGAGTCCCTCGTCGAGACCGAAATCCCAATGGTTAGCCGAGCGACACCACGGACGACCGATCTTGCGGCGCTAAGCCAAGCCTTCGCAGAACTGGAAGCGAACGCCTCGCGGCGGGACATGCACGCTACAATGCGAACGTTGCAACGCCTGGTTCCAGAGTTTCAACCACCGGTGATCGACGCGGCTAAGACATCCGAACTCGATTTACCGATCGTGGGTGCGTGACCCAAATATAGCGTGCCGTCAGTGGTCACTTCATCTTCTATAGCAGCATCTTCTATAGCAGCACATATCCGCC
>JAPKDN010000877.1 GCA_028822575.1 Alphaproteobacteria bacterium
GCGCATCCGCAGTTTGATTTCGTCGGGGTGAACATCAAAATTCTGCTACAGCTCGATCAGGGTTTTCTCGCCCTTGATCCCGGCAATAGACACTTTCGCCTTGAATGTCGGGCTGTGGTTCTGGCGCGGTCGTCTCGTCTTAGTCATCTCCTCGCTCGCGGCAATCAAGCCGACGTTGCGCAAAAAATCCACCCATCTCAACTGTTCAGCTTTACCGAACCTCCTCTCCACCGCCCAGTTCGCGTTGTCCCGCGCCTTTTGGCTGATCACTTATCCGACGGCCGAAGGCTGGGTACTCTAATAGGACTTACCAGTCCTTTCATTCCCTGTCCGTTGGTGTTGCCCCTGTAATCACCGCAGCGTGAGCGCTCTGGCCTTCGCATGATCCAGAACTCTTTGAGCACGTCCACGAGGGTATTGATCATATGCATACCGACCCCGGGTATATAGATCATGCCGAACACCGCGCCGACTGGCGGTCCACCATGCCCATGTTATCGTGATCGAACATAACCATCTATCATAACCCCGGTCGTCAGATTAGGCTATCACTGCCCAACTGTCTCTCGTTGCCCTTTGGGCCACCGCCGCATGACCAGACACTTAGGGTGGGCTTCGACCCGGCTACGCTCTCGAGTACCGTGGATGAGTGACTGAGTCAGAGATTGAATTGCCGACGACCCAAACCAGTCTGACCAAATTCTTATTATTGCTTTTCGCGCAACCGCTTAACGAAATCGGTCAATCCGAGTTGACGCTCCCGGCGCAACCGCTCAGACGTCAGAATAGATCGGACCTTCGCGACACTTTCCTCAAGATCATCATTGACGATAATGTAGTCATATTCCGGATAGTGGCTGATCTCGTCCATTGTCTTGGCCATGCGGCTAGCGACCACATGTTCCGGGTCTTGGGCCCGAGAACGAAGACGGCGTTCTAACTCCGCAGTGGACGGCGGGAGAATAAAAACCCGAACCAAGTCGCTGTGCGCCGATTCAGCGAGCTGTTGTGTCCCTTGCCAGTCGATATCAAATAAAATATCTTGACCGCGCGCTAGCGCCGCTTCGACCGGCACCCGCGGTGATCCGTAGTAGTGATCAAAGACCTTGGCGTGTTCCAGCAGCGCGCCAGCAGCGCGCATCTCGAGAAACTGGCCGGGTTCCAGGAAAAAATAGTCAGTCCCGTGCGCCTCCCCAGGTCGCCGCGGCCGAGTGGTAGCGGACACCGACATCTCCAGGCCCTTATCCATTTTCAACAGCAGTCGAGAAATACTGGTTTTTCCCGCGCCGGACGGCGAGGAAAGAACCAACATCAGACCGCGCCGACGGATAGTCGTTTCTCCCACCGACACCTCCTACTCGACGTTTTGAATTTGTTCACGAAACTGCTCGATCACCGATTTCAATTCCAAGCCAATTGTCGTGAGCGCCAATGCTGCCGATTTTGAACAGATCGTATTGGCTTCGCGATTCAATTCCTGGCACAAAAAATCCAAACGCCTGCCAACAGGTACATCGGTTTTCAGCAAGTCTCGGCAGGCCTCGAGATGCGCGTTCAACCTTTCAATTTCCTCGCGCACATCAGCCTTGGTTGCGATCAAGGCTAGCTCTTGTGCCAAACGCTCCTCGGCCACGGGAGGCGAGGCCTGAAGGATTTCGTTCAGTTGTTCGCGAAGGCGCGCCTTGCAGATGCCGACCTGCCAATCAGTTTGACTTCTCGCCTGGCCTAACAAACCGTCCAGCATCGAGAGCTGATCCTCGAGCACCGCATGCAACCGGCGCCCTTCATCAGCTCGCATCGTTACCAATTGGTCTAGCGCGGTCGACAGGCCCGCAAGGGCGGCCACTTCCAACGCCCCTTGTTCATGCGCATTCAGCGTCTCAGCATGGCCGTCGTCCATCATACCTTTCACGGTCAGCAAGACATCAAGGCGCGGCGGAGATGGGTAAACAGTCCCCTCATTCTCCAACT
>JAPKDN010000878.1 GCA_028822575.1 Alphaproteobacteria bacterium
CAACAATCCAGCAGCCTTAAGATCATCCAGGCCGGGCAATGCGGCCAAATCTTCAAGGCCGAAATGATCAAGGAAAGAATCGGTCGTACCCCATTGCAAAGGACGGCCAGGTACTTTTCTGCGCCCCCGTGGCTGGATCCAGCCCGCCTCAAGAAGCGTATCCAAGGTCCCCCGGCTGAGCGCAACGCCGCGTATCTCCTCGACCTCGGCCCGGGTAATGGGTTGGTGATAGGCGATTATAGACATGGTCTCAACCGCCGCCCGCGACAGCTTGCGCTTCACTGTCACGCTCAAGCGCAAAACCCCGGCCAGATCCGCAGCTGTTCGAAATGCCCATCCCCTGCCTACCCGTTCCAGATTGACGCCTCGCCCGTCATAATGCGCGGCGATCCTGGTGAGGATCACCTTTAGCGGCGCGTTGGTCGGCAAGCGGTTGCGCAGCGTGGTTTCATCCATGGGTTCCTTGCTAGCGAACAACAAGGCTTCTACGACCCTGGAAAGCGCGTCAATATCGACGGCGGCGTCCGGCTCCGGCGGGGGTAATTCCAGGGCAAAATCATCATCAAGACCGTCACTCATCGGGGCTGCTCCCGGTTGCGTAGAAAGATCGGGCCGTAGGGATTGTCCTGACGCAGCTCGACCTGGCCTTCCTTAACAAGCTCCAGGCTGGCGACAAATGTCGAAGCGACCGCCGAACGGGTGAGCAGCCCACCGCGCAAATTCATCGGCAGAAAACTCGCCAGCGTTTGCCAGCTGGGCATCTTACCGAGCATCAACCTCAGTCTCTTCACCGCCTCCTCGACCGCATAAAGCTTGGTCGAGACAATCCGGAGCGAGGTATGCTCTTTCTTCAGTTTGTGATCGGCATAGGCTTTCAGAAGCTCGAACAACGTTACGTCATAGACCGGGTGTGCAAGATCGGTGATCGATTCCGGCATGCCGCGCGCGAACGTGTCCACGCCCAACCTTGGCCTCGCCATCAGCTTGTCGCCGACCTCGCGCATGGCTTCCAGTCTCTGCAGCTGGAACCTGAGGACCTCGGCCAACTCCTCAGACGTCAATCCTTCGCCATCTTCCTCTGTACTCGGCAAGAGAAGTCGCGATTTCAGATAGGCAAGCCAGGCGGCCATCACCAGATAGTCGGCGGCGATCTCAAGATTGAGGTTTTGGGCCTGACGAATAAAGTTTAGGTACTGATCCGCAAGTTGCAGAATCGATATTTGCGTAAGGTCGACCTTTTGATCGCGACCCAGCGTCAACAAGACATCAATCGGCCCTTCATAACCATCCAAACTCAAAAACAGCGATAGCTGTTCCGGCTCCTTCGAGCGCCTATAATCAGGCTCCACGCTCTCGAAAGGGTCTGCCACGTCGGGCATACGCTACCGAAGCCCAACCAGAAAACTGGCCGCGCCCAGTAAAGCTTCGAATGGCACTCTCAGGATATTGTTCATAAATCCGAGATCCACACCAATTTGCGATGCTAGCATCGGCAGAAGGAAGAGAACGCCAACAACGATAAAAATACCGTATTTTTCCAACCTGGCATAGTGAACCGCCAGCCGATACGGCAACAGACCGGTCACAATGCGCCCACCGTCCAGCGGCGGAATGGGCATCATGTTAAAAACCGCCAGGATCGCGTTTAAAATCATCGATCGTTGAAGGTTCGCGACCAGCCACTCGCCAAGCCATCCCGGCGCGATTGCCGCTAGATGTAGCAAGGCGGCGGATATCAGCAAAAGCACGACATTCGCCAAGGGCCCCGCGACCGCCACCAGCATCATGTCCCGGCGCGGGTTGCGCAGCCGGGAAAAATTAACGGGTACCGGCTTGGCGAAGCCGAAGACCAATCCCAGCGGCGAGATGATCAGTAGCATTGGAATGACGATGGTGCCGAAGGGATGAATATGCGGAATCGGATTCAACGTAACGCGGCCCAGATCACGAGCCGTTGGGTCGCCACAAAG
>JAPKDN010000879.1 GCA_028822575.1 Alphaproteobacteria bacterium
GAGTCACACCACTCCACCTGCCAAACAAAATATGCTGACAAGTCATGTGGTTAGCTTACGTGATAACACTTAAGATGGTGCCCAGGAGAAGACTCGAACTTCCACGACCTTGCGATCACTGGCACCTGAAGCCAGCGCGTCTACCAATTCCGCCACCTGGGCAAACCATTTCCACCGTCACGGCCAATTGCGAGAGTTTTAGCCTCCGCAATTTCACGACACGTCCCTCTTTTAGCGACGGTGACGGATTTATCAAGCATTGTCATCATCTGGTAGAAATTTTATTGGATAATTCCCCGCTCACATTCCCGGGCGCGGCTGTGTTATAAACCCGGCAACACGCCCCCGAAGGGCTCCGGAGGAGTAGAGGCGAATGGACGGCAAGCGGGTCACGGTGTTCGGCGGAGCGGGTTTCGTTGGACGGACGATCATTAGAGAATTGGCGCGACGTGGCGCGCGGATTACCGTTGGGTGCCGCGACGTGGAACGGGCTAAATTCCTGAAACCCATGGGCGTGGTTGGACAGGTCACCCCAGTTAAGGCGGACGTGACCAATGCGGGTCAAGTGGCCCGAGCAGTTGAGGATGCAGATGTTGTCATTTCGTTGGTGGGAATCCTTCACCAATCGGGATTGAACACTTTCGACGCAGTCCAAGCCAGTGGGCCAGGCTTGATCGCCCGAGCGGCGGCGGATGCGGGTGTGAAGCAACTGGCTCATGTCTCGGCTATCGGCGCCGACGCCGCGTCCAAATCGAGTTATGCCTGTTCCAAGGCGATTGGTGAGATGGCGGTCCAGGAGGCCTTTCCAGGTGTTACAATCCTGCGACCCAGTCTAATCTTCGGCCCGAATGATAGCTTTTTTAACAAATTCGCTGGCCTCGCTGGCATGGCGCCGGCATTGCCGTTGATCGGGGGAGGTCACACTCGATTTCAGCCGGTCTATGTCCAGGATGTTGCGGCCGCTACCTTGGCGGCTCTGGGCCAAAGCGACCGAGCTGGCAAGATTTACGAGCTAGGCGGGCCACAAGTTTTCACGTTCCGCCAGTTGATGGAATTGATGATGGCTCATACTAAACGGCCCAGACCCCTGGTTCACGTGCCGTTCTGGGCCGCGAGCCTGCAGGCGAGGTTCCTTGAATTGCTGCCCAAACCGTTATTGACACGGGATCAGGTCGAGTTGCTGAAGTCGGATAACGTCGTGGGAGATGACGCTGCCGGGCTTGTGGACCTGGGTATCGAGGCGACCCCGTGCGATATCGTGCTACCGACCTATCTTGACAGGTTCCGTCCAGGTGGACGCTATAACCGCGCCCGGGTCGCGGCCTAACAGCACCTAGAAAAGATAGACCCAGGCCAGTAAAGCCCCACCTAAGACCAGGCGGTAGATCACGAACGGCATGAAACCGGCCCGCCGGAGCCATGCCATCATCAAAGCAACCGAAATCAAGGCTGCAAAAAAGGCGATCCCCGCAGCGACCGCCGCGTCGAGACCAAGCGACAGATCGCCGGACTGATATAGCTTCAACCCGCCCAAGGTGCCGGCACCGAGAATGGCAGGTATTCCAAGCAGCAACGAAAACCGCGCGGCATCGGCGCGCTCGAACCCGAAAATCCTGGCGGCCGTCATGGTTACGCCCGAACGGCTCGCGCCGGGAATCAAGGCCAGAACCTGAGCAAAACCGATGAACAGAGCGGTACCGTGATTCATATGCTCGATCCGCCGAATCGTCATCCCCACGCGATCTGCCAAACCGAGAATCACGCCAAACCCGATCGTTGACCAAGCGATGACCTCGATTGTTCGGAACGCATCACCGATATAATGCGACATCAAATACCCGGCGACAATAACCGGCAGGGAGCCTACCACGATTAGCGAGACCAGCCTCAAGCCGGGCTCCCGCCGCCCCTGAAACATCCGGACAAGCCCGACCAGCATCTGGCCGATATCGCGCCATGAATAGACCAT